>NZ_JBIVBS010000001.1:843736-1093366 GCF_044746205.1 Streptomyces sp. NPDC086549
TCGGCGGTCAGGCGCAGGTGCGGGGCGTCAGCGGCGTCTGGAAGGACCTCACCGACAACGTCAACTTCATGGCGCTGAACCTGACGTCGCAGGTCCGCAACATCGCCCAGGTGACGACGGCCGTCGCCAACGGCGACCTGTCCAAGAAGATCACGGTCGACGCGCGCGGCGAGATCCTGGAGCTGAAGGACACCGTCAACACGATGGTGGAGCAGCTGCGCGCCTTCGCGGACGAGGTGACCCGGGTGGCCCGCGAGGTCGGCACCGACGGCCGGCTCGGCGGCCGGGCCCAGGTGCTGGGGGTCTCCGGTGTCTGGCGGGACCTGACCGACAATGTCAACTACATGGCCGACAACCTGACGTCGCAGGTCCGCAACATCGCCCAGGTGGCGACGGCCGTGGCGCAGGGCGACCTGTCGAAGAAGATCGACGTGGACGCGCGCGGCGAGATCCTGGAGCTGAAGTCCACCATCAACACGATGGTGGACACGCTGTCCTCCTTCGCCGACGAGGTGACGAGGGTGGCCCGCGAGGTCGGCACCGAGGGCCAACTGGGCGGCCAGGCCCGGGTGGAGGGCGTGTACGGCACCTGGAAGCGCCTGACGACCAATGTGAACGAACTCGCGCTCAACCTCACCACCCAGGTCCGCGCGATCGCCGAGGTCGCCTCCGCCGTGGCGCAGGGCGACATGTCCCGCTCGATCACCGTCGAGGCACGCGGCGAGGTCGCCGAGCTGAAGGACAACATCAACCTAATGGTGGCCAACCTGCGCGAGACGACCCGCGCGAAGGACTGGCTGGAGTCCAACCTGGCCCGTCTGGCCGCGCTGATGCAGGGCCACCGCGACCTGATGGAGGTCGCCGACCTGATCCTGCGCGAGCTGACACCGCTGGTGAACGCCCAGTACGGCGCGTTCTTCCTGGCCGACCCGGACGAGGACGGCCCCTCGCTCCGTACGGCCGAGCCCGCGAAGGGGCTGGCGTTCATCGCCGGATACGGCGCGGCCCAGGGCGCGACCGTCGAGACGGGCGGCCTCCCGGTGCACGGCCTGGTCCGGCAGGCGGCCCGGGAGAAGAAGCGGATCCTGGTGGAGGAGGCCCCGCCGGACTACATCAAGATCAACAGCGGGCTCGGGGAGGCCGCCCCCACGACGATCGTCATCATCCCGATCCTGTTCGAGGACAAGCTCCTCGGCGTGATCGAGCTGGCCTCCTTCTCCCGCTTCTCCGACGTCCACCTGGCGTTCTTCGACCAGTTCGTGAACACCATCGGCGTCGCCATCAACACGATCATCGCCAACTCCCGCACCGAGTCCCTGCTCGGCGAGTCCCAGCGCCTGGCGATGCAGCTCCAGGAGCGCTCGGACGAACTACAGAAGCAGCAGGCCGAGTTGCAGCGCTCGAACGCGGAGCTGGAGGAGAAGGCGGCGCTGCTCGCGACGTCGTCGCAGTACAAGTCGGAGTTCCTGGCGAACATGTCCCACGAGCTCCGTACGCCGCTGAACTCCCTGCTGATCCTGGCGAGGCTGCTCTCCGACAACCCGGACGGCCATCTCTCCGACCAGGAGGTGCAGTTCGCGACGACGATCCACCGCTCGGGCTCGGATCTGCTCCAGCTGATCAACGACATCCTGGACCTGTCGAAGATCGAGGCGGGCCGGATGGACGTACGCCCGAAGCGGCTGCCGCTCATCAAGCTGCTGGACTACGTCCACGCGACCTTCCGCCCGCTCACCCTGGACCGGGGGCTCGCCTTCGAGGTGTCGGTCGGCGAGGGCGTGCCGCGCGAGATGCACTCGGACGAGCAGCGCCTGCAGCAGATCCTGCGCAACCTGCTGTCCAACGCGATCAAGTTCACCGCGACGGGCCGGGTGGAGCTGAGGGTGAACCGGGTGAAGGACCCGGAGCACCACTACGTCCGCGACAGCGACGAGGTGATCGCGTTCGCGGTCTCGGACACGGGCATCGGGATCGCCGCCGAGAAACTCCCGGTGATCTTCGAGGCGTTCCAGCAGGCGGACGGCACGACCAATCGCAAGTACGGCGGCACCGGCCTGGGCCTGTCCATCAGCCGGGAGATCGCGCGCCTGCTGGGCGGCCGTATCGTCGCGGAGAGCGAGCCGGGCAAGGGCTCCACCTTCACGCTGTACGTCCCCGTCCTCAGCCCCGGCCACGCGGCGACCGGTCCGATCCCCGAGAACCGTACGCCCCTGACGATCCCCGCACAGCCGACCGCCGAGCCCTTCCCGTCGGCCCACGACACGGACGACTCCTGGCCCGCGCCCACCAAGCTGGAGGCGTGGAAGTCGGGCCGGGCGGGGCAGGTGCTGCCCGGCCGGCGGGTGCTGATCGTGGACGACGACATCCGCAACGTCTTCGCGCTCACCCACGTCCTGGGCCGCGTCGGCATGCCCGTGCTCTACGCGGAGAACGGCCGGGAGGGCGTCGAGACCCTCGAACGCAACCCGGACGTCGAGCTGGTCCTGATGGACATCATGATGCCGGAGATGGACGGCTACGAGACCATCTCCACCATCCGTCGCACCCCGCGCTGGTCCGGGCTGCCGATCGTCGCGCTGACGGCCAAGGCGATGCCCGGTGACCGGGAGAAGTCGATCGCCCGGGGCGCCAATGACTACGTGCCCAAGCCGGTGGACGTCGACCGGCTGCTGACCGTCGTGTGCGCGCTCCTGGACCCCGACAACACGGAGGGCGGGGAGCCGCCGGAGGGGCGCGCCGGTGTCGAGGGAGTGAGCGCGCTGAGGCCCGAAGGGCTGAGCACGGTCGCTCCCTCGACACCGGCCGAGGCGCCCCGGAGGCGGAGCGCCGGTGAACACGACGGGGAGCCGGAGGGGCGCGCCGGTGCCGGGGGACAGGCAGAGGAACAGGCAGAGGAACAGACCGAGTGAGGCACCGTCACCATGAGCGCTGAGGCAGCAACGAGCGGCGAGCGCGCCGGGATCCTCCTCGTGGATGACATGGAGGACAACCTGATCGCGCTGGAGGCCGTCCTGGGGTCTCTCAACCAACCGCTCGTGCGGGCGCGTTCGGGCGAGGAGGCGATGAAGGCGCTGCTGCGGCAGCGGTTCGCCGTCGTGCTCCTGGACATCCGGATGCCGGGCATGGACGGCTTCGAGACGGCCGCGAACATCAAGCGGCTCGACCAGACCAAGGACATCCCGATCATCTTCCTGACCGGCGCGGACGACGACGCGGGCTACGCCTTCCGCGGGTACGCCACGGGCGCCGCCGACTACCTGACCAAGCCCTTCGACCCGTGGGTCCTGCGCGCCAAGGTCTCCGTCTTCCTCGACCTGCACCGCAAGAACCGCCAGCTGGAACGCCTGCTCTCCCAGGAACAGGCCAACTGCGCCCAGGTGGCCACCCATCTGACCGCCCTGGAAAAACTCCTGGCCGACGACCCCCTGAACCTCCCGGAGGCCCGCGGCCAGGTCCAGGAACTCCAACAGCTGGTGGAGTCCATACGACGACAGGGGCGGGCCCGCTAGGACGCCGCCCCTGCCCAAGGACTGATCAGGCCTCGCGCGTCCCCCCGTACATCTCGTCGATGAGGTGCTTGTACTCGCGTTCCACCACCGGGCGCTTGAGCTTCAGGCTCGGGGTGATCTCGCCGTGTTCGACGTCCAGGTCGCGCGGGAGGAGGCGGAACTTCTTGATGGTCTGCCAGCGCTGCAGGCCCTCGTTGAGCTGCTTGACGTAGCCGTCGACCAGTTCGACCGTGGCGGGCGCGGCGACGACCTCGGCGTACGACTTGCCCGCCAGGCCGTTCTCCTTGGCCCAGTCGAGGATGGCGACCTCGTCGAGGGCGATGAGCGCGGTGCAGAAGTTCCGGTCGGCGCCGTGCACCAGGATGTTGGAGACGTACGGGCACACCGCCTTGAACTGACCCTCGACCTCGGCGGGCGCGATGTACTTGCCGCCGGACGTCTTGATCAGGTCCTTCTTGCGGTCGGTGATGCGCAGATAGCCGTCGGGGGACAGCTCGCCGATGTCACCGGTGTGGAACCAGCCGTCCGGCTCCAGGACCTCGGCGGTCTTCTCCGGCAGTCCGTGGTAGCCCTGCATGATGCCGGGGCCGCGCAGCAGGATCTCGCCGTCGTCCGCGATGCGCACCTCGCAGCCGGGCAGCGGCTTGCCGACCGTGCCGGTGCGGTAGGCCTCGCCGGGGTTCACGAAGGAGGCCGCGGAGGACTCGGTGAGGCCGTAGCCCTCCAGGATGTGGATGCCGGCGCCGGCGAAGAAGTAGCCGATCTCGGGGGCGAGGGCGGAGGCGCCGGAGACACAGGCGCGCAGCCGGCCGCCGAAGGCCTCGCGCAGCTTGGAGTAGACGAGGGCGTCGGCGACCTTGTGCTTGGCGCCGAGGGCGAAGGGCACGGCGTGCGCGCCCGTGCGCCGGAAGTTGTCCTGGCTGACCTTGGCGTACTCGCGGGCGACCCCGGCGGCCCACTGGAAGATCTTGTACTTGGCCGGTCCGCCGGCCCGGGCCTTGCCCACGACGCCGTTGTAGACCTTCTCGAAGATGCGCGGCACGGCCGCCATGTACGTCGGCTGGACCACCGGAAGGTTCTCGATGATCTTGTCGACACGGCCGTCGACCGCCGTGACGTGCCCGACCTCGATCTGCCCGGAGGTGAGCACCTTGCCGAAGACGTGTGCCAGCGGCAGCCACAGGTACTGCACGTCCTCACTGCCGACCAGCCCGGTCGCGGCGATCGCCTTCGCCATGTACGACCAGTTGTCCTGCGGGAGGCGGACGCCCTTGGGGCGGCCCGTGGTGCCGGAGGTGTAGATCAGGGTGGCGAGCTGGTCCTTCGTGATCGCCGCCACCCGCTCCTTGATCAGCTCGGGGTGCTTCTCCAGGTACGCGGCACCGCGCTGCTCCAGTTCGGCGAGGGTGAGCACCCAGTCGCTGGTCTCGACGCCGGCCGGGTCGATGACGACGACGTGGGTGAGCTCGGGCAGCTCGCGACGCTTCTCCACCGCCTTGGCGAGCTGGTCCGCGTCCTCCGCGATCAGCACCCGGCTCTCGGAGTCGGAGAGGATGAACGCCGACTCGTCGGCGTTGGTCTGCGGGTAGACGGTCGTCGTGGCCGCGCCGGCGCACAGGACGCCGAGGTCGGCGAGGATCCACTCGACGCGGGTCGAGGAGGCGAGCGCGACGCGCTGCTCGGACTGCACGCCCAGCTCGATGAGCCCGGCCGCGATCGCGTAGACCCGCTCGGCGGCCTGCCCCCAGCTCAGCGACTTCCAGTCGTCAGGGCCCTGGCCGGAGGCGGCCGGTACCGGGTAGCGGTAGGCCTCTGCGTCCGGTGTGGCCGCCACGCGGTCCAGGAAAAGTGTCGCCACGGACGGCGGACGGTTCTCGATCAGGGTCTGTGTGTCGCTCACGACATCCTCCGGGGCCCGCGACAGCGCGGCTGGCTCAGTGCGGCTGGGTTAACTCACGGTTGTGGTTCGCGCTTGTTGTTTAACTCGCGAGTAACTATCGAGCAGAGATCAGAGTAGAGCCCGACCGGCCGGTTCGTAAGGGGCGGCGGCCTGTCACTTCCTCCAGAGAGTGACCGCACGCACGCGGAGGGGCCCGTCGCACTTTCGTACGACGGGCCCCGTTGCACCCGGTTTGCCGGACCGACCCGCGTTTACTGCGGGTAACCGGCGGTTACTTCTTGCCCTTGGCCGACCCCGCACTGTCATCGCTGGAGAGAACCGCGATGAAGGCCTCCTGCGGAACCTCCACGGAACCCACCATCTTCATCCGCTTCTTGCCTTCCTTCTGCTTCTCCAGCAGCTTCCGCTTACGGGAGATGTCACCGCCGTAGCACTTGGCGAGGACGTCCTTGCGGATGGCGCGGATGGTCTCACGGGCGATGACCCGGGAGCCGATGGCGGCCTGGATGGGCACCTCGAAGGCCTGCCGCGGGATGAGCTCGCGCAGCTTGGCGACGAGCCGCACCCCGTACGCGTACGCGGCGTCCTTGTGGGTGATCGCCGAGAACGCGTCCACCTTGTCGCCGTGCAGCAGGATGTCGACCTTGACCAGGCTGGAGGTCTGCTCACCGGTGGGCTCGTAGTCCAGCGACGCGTAACCGCGCGTCTTGGACTTCAGCTGGTCGAAGAAGTCGAAGACGATCTCGGCGAGCGGGAGGGTGTAGCGGATCTCGACCCGGTCCTCGGAGAGGTAGTCCATGCCGAGGAGGGTGCCGCGCCGGGTCTGGCACAGCTCCATGATCGAGCCGATGAACTCGGTCGGCGCCAGGATGGTGGCGCGCACGACCGGCTCGTACACCTCACTGATCTTGCCCTCGGGGAACTCGCTCGGGTTGGTGACGACGTACTCGGTGCGGTCCTCCATGACCACCCGGTAGACCACGTTGGGCGCGGTGGCGATGAGGTCGAGGCCGAACTCGCGCTCCAGCCGCTCACGGATCACGTCGAGGTGCAGCAGGCCGAGGAAACCGACGCGGAATCCGAAGCCGAGGGCGGCGGAGGTCTCCGGCTCGTAGACCAGGGCGGCGTCGTTGAGCTGGAGCTTGTCCAGGGCCTCGCGCAGCTCCGGGTAGTCGGAGCCGTCCAGCGGATACAGGCCGGAGAAGACCATCGGCTTGGGGTCCTTGTACCCGCCGAGGGCCTCCGTCGCGCCCTTCACCTGGCTGGTGACGGTGTCACCGACCTTGGACTGGCGGACGTCCTTCACACCCGTGATCAGATAGCCCACCTCGCCGACGCCGAGGCCGTCGGCCGACAGCATCTCGGGCGAGTTGGTACCGATCTCCAGGAGCTCGTGCGTGGCGCCCGTCGACATCATCCTGATCCGCTCGCGCTTGTTGAGCTGACCGTCGATGACACGGACGTACGTCACCACACCGCGGTACGAGTCGTACACGGAGTCGAAGATCATCGCGCGGGCGGGCGCGTCCTTGACGCCGACCGGCGCCGGGATGTCCCGGACCACCTTGTCGAGCAGCGCGTCGACGCCGAGACCGGTCTTGGCGGAGACCCGGAGCACGTCGTCGGGTTCACAGCCGACGAGGTTCGCGAGTTCCTCGGCGAACTTCTCCGGCTGAGCGGCCGGCAGGTCGATCTTGTTGAGCACCGGGATGATTGTGAGGTCGTTCTCCATCGCCAGGTAGAGGTTGGCGAGGGTCTGGGCCTCGATGCCCTGGGCGGCGTCGACGAGGAGGACAGTCCCCTCACAGGCGGCGAGCGACCGCGAGACCTCGTACGTGAAGTCGACGTGCCCGGGGGTGTCGATCATGTTGAGGATGTGCGTGTTGCCCGGATCCTGGGTCGGGGCCCAGGGCAGACGCACGGCCTGGGACTTGATCGTGATGCCGCGCTCTCGCTCGATGTCCATCCGGTCGAGGTACTGAGCACGCATCTGCCGCTGCTCGACCACACCGGTCAGCTGGAGCATCCGGTCGGCGAGCGTGGACTTGCCGTGGTCGATGTGCGCGATGATGCAGAAATTGCGGATCAGAGCCGGGTCGGTACGGCTCGGCTCGGGCACATTGTTAGGGGTCGCGGGCACGCAGGGTCCTGATTCTTGAGGTATCCGTCCGCAGGGTAACGGTCTCGGGTCGGATCGATACGTAGTCTCCATGGTCCCATGGGCGCGGACCGGCGGCCGGTTTGGGCCGCTCGGGGAGCCGCTGGTACTCTGGGTGGCTGTGTCTCATGCCCTCTCAGCGCGAGGCACGTCTTCTAGAAATCATCGGTACGGGACCCGTGCGGCCCCGTGCCAGAACCTGAAAAGGCTCATTCGTGGCGAACATCAAGTCCCAGATCAAGCGGATCAAGACCAACGAGAAGGCTCGGCTGCGCAACAAGGCCGTCAAGTCCTCCCTGAAGACCGCGATCCGCAAGGCCCGCGAGGCCGCTGCCGCGGGTGACGTCGAGAAGGCCACCGAGTACCAGCGCGCTGCCGCGCGTCAGCTCGACAAGGCCGTCTCGAAGGGCGTCATCCACAAGAACCAGGCCGCCAACAAGAAGTCGGCGCTGGCTTCCAAGGTCGTTTCCCTCAAGGGCTGAGTCAACTCCGACTTGACCGCCGGAAGGACCAAGAGCGGGCCCTCTCTCATCCGCTCCCGGCCGGCAGCCCGAGCTCATACGCGGCCTGCGTTCGCCACGCGGGTATGAGCTCACCAGCTTGAACCGAAGGCCCCGCCGCCTCGCCCTTCCCCGGGGCGGGCGGCGGGGCCTTCGACATGTACGCGACCCCGTCAGCGTCCCCGGGAGCGGGCCGCCCGTGCGATCGTCACGACCGCCTTCTCCAGCGCGTACTCGGGATCGTCCCCGCCGCCCTTCACGCCCGCGTCGGCCTCGGCCACCGCGCGCAGCGCGACCGCGACCCCGTCCGGTGTCCACCCCCGCATCTGCTGCCGCACCCGGTCGATCTTCCACGGCGGCATCCCCAGCTCCCGCGCCAGATCGGCGGGCCGGCCGCCACGCGCGGACGACAGCTTCCCGATCGCCCGCACCCCCTGGGCCAGCGCGCTGGTGATCAGCACCGGCGCCACGCCGGTCGCCAGCGACCAGCGCAACGCCTCCAGCGCCTCCGCCGTACGCCCCTCGACCGCCCGGTCGGCGACCGTGAAACTGGAGGCCTCGGCCCGCCCGGTGTAGTACCGCCCGACGACGGCCTCGTCGATCGTCCCCTCGACGTCGGCGACGAGCTGCGTCACCGCGGACGCCAGCTCACGCAGGTCGCTCCCGATCGAGTCGACCAGTGCCTGGCACGCCTCGGGCGTGGCCGACCGGCCGAGCACGCGGAACTCGCTCCGCACGAACGCGAGGCGGTCCGCCGGCTTGGTCATCTTGGGGCAGGCCACCTCCCGCGCGCCCGCCTTGCGCGCCGCGTCGAGCAGCCCCTTGCCCTTGGCCCCGCCCGCGTGCAGCAGCACGAGGGTGATCTCCTCCGCGGGCGCCCCGAGATACGCCTTCACGTCCTTGATCGTGTCGGCCGACAGGTCCTGCGCATTGCGTACGACCACGACCTTGCGCTCCGCGAAGAGCGACGGACTTGTCAGCTCGGCGAGTGTGCCGGGCTGCAACTGGTCCGGGGTCAGGTCACGTACGTCCGTGTCGGCGTCGGCAGCCCTGGCGGCGGCCACCACCTCCTGAACGGCACGGTCGAGCAGGAGGTCCTCCTGGCCCACGGCGAGTGTCACCGGAGCGAGAGGGTCGTCATTCGCAGTCTTCCTGGCCATCGGGACAAGCATCCCACGCGCCACTGACAACGGACCGCGGCGCCGGTGAGCCGCTGCGCCACGGCCTCGCGGGGCCACCGGCGTACGAGCGCTGGGCCCGACGACGGCACGGGCGTCCCCGCGGGTCTACGGCTCTTCCCGCCAGCCGTCCCACTCCCCCGCGAACGCGTCCAGTGCCTCGGGGTCCAGTCGCTCCATCTCGTCGCGCAGGACCACGAGCCACTGCGCGTCCTCGGCGTCGTCCTCACCGGCCAGCGCGTCCCGCACCAGCTGCGGCTCCTCGTCGACCCCGAACCGCTCCCCGAGCGCCCCGGCCGCCTCTTCCGCGGCCTCGCGGTCGGGCAGCACCAGCACATGTCTCACATCACTCACGGGGTCATTCTCCGGCACCGCTACGGGAGTGCGGCCCACAGGCCGGCCCGGCTTCACCGTGAAGCCGTCCTCGGGTTCCGCACGACCGGCACGGAGTCGAGTCCGATCCCGAACCGATCCCGGTACACCGCGAGCACCTCCTCGTCCGCACCCAGCTCACGCACCTCCTTCGTCCCGTCGGCCCCCGTCACCGTCAGCACACGCCCGCCGAGCGTGATCCTCCCTCCGTCCTCCGTGACCCGCGAACAGACCAGCGACCGGGTGAAGTGCGACGCCGGCGAGGTGCTGTGCCACCACGCCCCGGCAGCGAAGTCGCCGAGCACCCGGGGCCTGGTCTCCAGGCGGTACTGGGGCTTTCCGTTCCGCATCACGTCCAGATCCACGGCACCGGCCGGCCCGCCCGCGCCGTCCACACCGGCCGCGTCCGGCCCGGCCTCGACGATCCGGAACGTCCCTCCGGGATCCGTCTGCTCCCCCCGCTCGGCGAAGGCCAGCGGATGGTGGCTGTGCGCCCCGAACCCGACATCGGCGAAGCCACTCGCCCCCGCCCGCCGTCCGCACCCGCAGCGCGAGATGGTCGTACGGAATCCCGAGCCGCCCCTCGTCCCCGTACACCCGTGCCGCGAGCAGGGCGACTTCGAAGTCCAGCGCTGCGAGCAACGTCCCGAAGGCGCCGTTCAGTTCGTAACAGAACCCGCCCCGTCGTGCCCCCACCACCTTGTCCAGCAGCCGTTTCTCCTCCAGAACGATCTCCTCACCGAGGTGGATCGACAGGTTCTCGAAGGGCACGGCCCGCAGATGGCGCACATGCAGCTCGCGCAGCACCTCGATGGTGGGCGATGCCGGGCGCTCGGCACCCAGGCGGCGAAGATACGCGTCGACCTGTGCTGAATTCATGCCCTCAGTCTCGCGCCACCCGCACCTCCCCGTCCGCCCCGCCCGTCCCGGCGACCGCGAGCGCCCCGTCCCGGTCCGTGCGCAGCACCACCGCTCCTCCGGCCCGCAGCGCGGCCACGGTGCCGGGCGCGGGGTGGCCGTACGGGTTGTCCGCGCCGGCCGAGATGAGCGCCACCCGTGGGGCCACCAGGCGTATCAGGTCCGGGTCCTGGTAGGCCGAGCCGTGGTGGGCGACCTTGAGCACGTCGACGCCGCCCAGTTCGGCCGCCGTCGGCGATCTCAACAGTGCCTGCTGGGCCGGGGGTTCCAGGTCCCCGAGCAGCAACAGCCGCAGCCCGGCCGAACGCACGAGCATCGCCACGCTCGCGTCGTTGGGACCGTCCGCATCGGGGGCCGCCGGGCTCGGTGGCGGCCACAGCACCCGCCAGGCCAGCGGACCGGCGCGCCGCTCCTCCCCGGCGACGGCGTGGGTGAGCGGGATGTGCCGTCCGGCCGCCTCCCTCCGTACGAACTCGGCCTGGTCCGCGGGCTCCTCGAAGCCGGTCGTCTCGATCTGGCCCACCGAGCGCCCCCGCAGCACGCCGGGCAGTCCCGTGACGTGATCGGCGTGGAAGTGGGTCAGCACGACGAGCGGGATCCGGGTGATGCCGAGCTCCCGCAGACAGTGGTCGACCAGCTCCGGATCGGGCCCGGCGTCCACCACCACACCGCTGCCCTCGCCCGCCGCGAGCACCGTCGCGTCCCCCTGTCCCACGTCGCACATCGCGAACCGCCAGCCCGGCGGCGGCCAGCCCGTGATCACCCGGGTCAGCGGCGCCGGCCGCACCACCGCGAGGAGGAGCAGCACCCCGCAGACTCCGCACCACCACGGGTGCCGCAACAGCCGCCGTCCGAGGAGCACGAGGACCACCGTGACCGCGGCGAGCAGCAGCGCGCCCGCCCAACTGCCCGGCCAGTCCACTCCCCCGCCCGGCAGCGCCGCCCCGGCCCGGGCGACCCCGGTGATCCATCCGGCGGGCCAACTCGCGCACCAGGCCAGCGCCTTGGCCGCCGGTATCGCCACCGGTGCCGAGGCGAGCGCACCGAAGCCCAGTACGGTGGCAGGCGCGACCGCCGCCTCGGCGAGCAGGTTGCAGGGCACCGCGACCAGGCTCACCCGGGCCGACAGCACGGCGATGACCGGCGCGCACACCGCCTGCGCCGCGGCGGCGGCCGCCAGCGCCTCGGCCACCCGCCCGGGCACCCGGCGCCGCCGCAGCCCCGCGCTCCATCCCGGCGCGAGCACCAGCAGCGCGCCGGTGGCCAGCACAGAGAGCAGGAACCCGTAACTACGGGCCAGCCACGGGTCGTACAGCACCAGCAGCAGAACGGCCGCCGCCAGCGCCGGGATCAGTGATCTGCGGCGCCCGGTCGCCAGGGCGAGCAGCGCCACGGCTCCGCAGGCCGCCGCCCGCAGCACGCTCGGGTCCGGTCGGCACACGACGACGAACCCGATCGTGAGCGCCACCGCGAGCAGCGCTGTGGTCCGCAGTGAGATGCCGAGGCGCGGCGCGAGTCCGCGGCGCTCGACGAGCTGGGCCAGTCCGGGCGGTCCGATGAGCAGGGCGAGGAGGACGGTGAGGTTGCTGCCGGAGACGGCGAGCGTGTGCGCCAGATCCGTCTCCTTGAAGGCTTGGTCCAGCTCGGGTGTGATCCGCGAGGTGTCTCCGACGACCAGCCCGGGAAGCAGTGCCCGCGCATCCGCCGGCAACCCGTCGGTCGCCTCGCGCAGCCCGGCCCGCAACCGCCCCGCCAGCCGCTGGGGCCCGCTCGGCTCCCCCACGATCTCCGGCACCTGCCGCGCCGTGACCCGCAGTACGGCCGCGGTCCGGTCCCCGCCGGCCGTGGCGGGCGCCAGCCGTGCTCTCACCCGCAGCCGGGTGGTGGGCAGCAGTCCGAGCCAGGCCGAGCGGCCCGACGGCCGGGCGGACGGGAGCCGGGGAACTCGGTCCCGCTCGTCCTCGGGTGGACGCACCGGTGCACCCACCGATCCGCCGCCGGCCGCCCGTACCGGTGCCGGGACGTCTCCGTCGACGATCATCAGCACCGGTGTCCGCGTCTCCACGGCCGTCCCGTCGGCCTCCTCGACGCGCCGCACCTCCGCGTGGATCAGGACGGCGACCGGCGCCACATGATCACCGCTGACCCTGGGCCTGCTGAGCCGGGGATCGGAGCCGAGTTCGACCTCGGCGGTCACGTCGGCGTACTGACGGGCCAGCACGGGCACGGGACCGCGCCGCAGGTCCGCTCCGTGCAGCCCGGCGGAAACGGCGGCCGCGGCAATGCACAGGAGCACGGCGGCCAACGAGATATTTCCGGCGTTCGTGCGGTGTCCGCCCGGTCCTCTCCGTCCTGTCTCCCTTCCCGTCTCCCTTCCCGCCGTCCTGCCCGCCGCGAGGAGGAGACCCGCCGTGATCAGGCACGCGGCCGCGGCGCCGGCGATCAGGCCTGGCGGTGCGTCAAGTGTCAGCGCCGCCGTGGCCCAGGCCGCGAGTGCGGGCGGGACCAGGCGCAGGTCGGTCGGTCCTTCCTGCCGGGGATGGGCGGCACCCAGTCGCCTTCCGGAGGCGGCGTGCACTTCCGCCGCCCTGCCGGTGGTGAGGTGGCCGGGTGGGTGGTCGGCGGACATGTGGCTCATGGCCGGACCAGATGTCGCAGGTCGGCGAAGCGGCGGTCGCCGATGCCGTTGACCTGGCGTAGTTCGTCGACGGAGCGGAAGCCACTGTGCCGGGTGCGGTAGTCGACGATGTGCTGGGCGAGCACGGGGCCGACTCCGGGCAGGGTGTCGAGCTGGTCCGCGGTGGCCGTGTTGAGGGAGACCGGGGCCGAGGGTCCCGCCATGCCCGCGCTGGTGCCGACCGGGCCGGAGCCGGTGCCGCTGCCCGCGCCGGGTCCCGCGGCCGGTGCGGGACCGCCGACGACGACCTGTTCGCCGTCCACGAGGAAGCGGGCGCGGTTAAGGCCCTCGGTGCTGGTGCCCGGACGCACTCCGCCCGCCGCCCGAAGCGCGTCGGCAACTCGTGAGCCGGCGGGCAGACGCTGGATCCCGGGGTCGCGGACCTTGCCGCCGATGTCCACCACGATCTCGGTGCCGGCGGTCCCCGGGGCGCCCCCGCCGGAGACTCCGGGCCCGATCCGCTCGGCCTGCCCGTCCCTCGCGTTCTCCCCCTCCTTCCGGTACGTCGCCTCCGCCCTCACCACCTGCGGTGCGCTGACCGGCTGTGTGCGACCGGCCCAGAAGTGCTGCACCGCGAACACCGCGGCGATGACGAGGAGCACCGCGAGCGCGACCGCGCCCCGCCGCTCCAGACCGCACCTGACCTGCAACCACACCGGCAGCCGCTCACGAAGGGCGAGCCCGGCCCGCTTCCTCCAGTCCGACGCCGACGGCTCGTGGCCGGTGTCGGGCTCGGCGATGCCGTTGCCGATGCCGTCATCGCCCGGGCCGGTCCGCGCCGCCACGATGCCCGGCGGCACGGCAGCCGATGCTGCCGGCACCGGCCCCATCCCAGGCGCCGTACCCGTCGTCCTCGTCGTCACCGTCGCCGTGTCCGCGCCCGGCTTCCGTCCCGGCGGCCCGCTCCCCGACTCCCGCCGGTGCACGGCGTGTTCGCCGAAGAGCAGTTCCGCGCGGCGGCGCAGTTCCTCGGCCGGTGCGGGGCGGTGCGGGGGGCGGTGCCGACTCGGTGGGCGACGGTGGCCGGCGCGGCCGTCGGAGGCGGGGCCTCGGCCCGGGCCGCTGGTCGCGGGCGAGGTGTGTGAGCGTGAGCGCGATCGAAGTGCCATGCGACGAGGATCGGATATCTCGCCGATTCGCGATGATCTTGCTCAATTCCCGGGGATTACCACCCAGTTGTGGAGAACTTCGACACCCGGACGAGTGATGCGTTCCTCAATCCGGCTCAATCCGGCTCATCGCGGCTCATCGCGGTGAGACGACGACCCCCAGCAGGCCGGGCCCCGTGTGCGCCCCGATCACCGCCCCGACCTCGCTCACATGGAGGTCGGCCAGTCCGGGCACCCGCGTCCGCAGCCGGTCGGCGAGAGCCGACGCCCGGTCGGGGGCGGCGAGATGGTGCACGGCGATGTCGATCTCGGCGCTGCCCGCCCGGTCGGCCACGATCTCCTCCAGCCGGGCGATGGCCTTCGACGCGGTACGCACCTTCTCAAGGAGTTCGATGCGGCCGCCGTCCAGCTGCAGCAGCGGTTTCACGGCGAGCGCGGAGCCCAGCAGCGCCTGGGCGGCGCCGATACGGCCGCCTCGGCGCAGATAGTCGAGCGTGTCGACGTAGAAGTACGCGGAGGTGCCCGCGGCCCGCTTCTCCGCCGCTGTGACGGCCTCGTCCACGGTGCCGCCCGCCTCCGCCGCCTCGGCCGCGGCGAGCGCGCAGAAGCCGAGCGCCATCGCGACCATCCCGGTGTCCACCACCCGCACCGGCACCGGTGCCTGACGCGCCGCGACGACGGCGGCGTCGTAGGTGCCCGACAGCTCGGAGGAGAGGTGCAGCGACACGATGCCGGTGGCCCCGGACTCGGCCACCCTGCGGTAGGTCTCCGCGAATACCTGCGGGCTCGGGCGGGAAGTGGTCACCGGACGCCGCTTCTGCAGCGCCTGGGCCAGGGAACGGGTCGAGATCTCGGTGCCCTCTTCGAGCGCCTGGCCGCCCAGGACCACGGTCAGGGGCACCGCTGTGATGCCGTGGCGCTCCATCGTCAGGGGCGGCAGGTAGGCCGTTGAATCGGTGACGATCGCGACATGGCGGGACATGAGCTGGAGGTTACCTGCCGTACTGCCCGGACGGCAGCCCGGCCCCTCTCACCTGGACCGGGACTGGCCGGATCAAGTCGTGCTCTCCGGGCGGGTCTTCTTCTGCCAGGGGTAGGAAGGACCTCGGCCGGGCGGGGTGATGGCGGGCCGGGCGGGCTCGTCGGCGGTACCGGAGCGAGGCGTCTCCGGCCAGGTCTGCTGCGCGGTGGGGGCATCGGCTTCGGCCGGAGCCTCGGGCCACGGCGGGGGCGTGGACGCGGTGTCCGAGCGGGTCCAGTGCCGCAGCGCGCCGGTCTCGACGTCGATCTGGGCGCTCAGCGAGTCCAGGTCGTCGTCCGCGAAGCGCCGGGCCCGGTCGCGGACGGCCCAGCGCAGCGAGTTCGCGGACTGGGTGATGCGCTCGGTGCGGTGGCGCAGCTCGGGCAGCCGAGCGGCGAGCGTCTCCCGGTCCGGTTCGGACTCCAGGCGCTTGAGTTCGTCGTCCAGTTCGTGTCCGTGCGCGCTGAGTCGCTGGAAGAGGCCGAGGGACTCCCTGAGCGACTCGTCCTCGGCCACACCCGCCTGAAGCGCGTCCTGGGTGGCGCGCATCGAGGTGCGCAGGGCGAGCCGGAGCTGGGCGACCTCGCCGGCCAGTCCGGGCTGGGCGAACGACTTGGCGCGCAGTGTGTGGTCCTCGACCGTGCGGCGCGCCTGCGCGATGGTGCGGTCGACGCCTCGCTTGGCGGCGCCGATCGCCTTGACCGTCGCGTAGGTACCGAGAACCACGAACAGCAGGAAGAGCACGGCGAAGACTGTGAGGACTACTTCCACGACGCTCCTCCTCAGGCCTGCCGCGGCACACACCGCGCCGCCGCTCTTCGTGTTCTTCCACGGTAAACGCAACAGGCAGGCTCGGGGTTCCGGAAGAACCCCGAACCTGCCCGTAGGGGACTACCCCGAAGCGGCCAGGCGCTTACGCCGGGACGATGTTCACCAGCTTCGGTGCGCGCACGATCACCTTGCGGATCCCCGCGCCGTCCAGCGCCCGGACGACGTTCTCGTCGGCCAGTGCCACCTTCTCCAGCTCCTCGTCGGAGATGGACGGCGGGACCTCCAGGCGGGCCTTGACCTTGCCCTTGATCTGCACGACGCAGGTCACGGTCTCGTCCACGACGTACCGCGGGTCGGCGACCGGGAAGTCCTGGTGGACGACCGAGTCGGTGTGGCCCAGACGGCGCCACAGCTCCTCGGCGATGTGCGGGGCCAGCGGCGCGACCATCAGCACCAGCGGCTCGGCGACCGGGCGCGGGACCGCGCGGCCCGCCTTGGTCAGGTGGTTGTTCAGCTCGGTGACCTTGGCGATGGCGGTGTTGAACCGCAGGCCCTCCAGGTCCTGGCGGACGCCGTCGATCGCCTTGTGCAGGGCGCGCAGCGTCTCCTCGTCGGGCTCGGCATCGGAGACGGTGACCTCACCGGTCGCCTCGTCGACGACATTGCGCCACAGCCGCTGCAGCAGCCGGAACTGGCCCACCACCGCGCGCGTGTCCCACGGCCGGGAGACGTCCAGCGGACCCATCGCCATCTCGTACAGGCGCAGCGTGTCGGCACCGTACTCGGCCGCGATCTCGTCCGGAGTCACCGCGTTCTTCAGGGACTTGCCCATCTTGCCCAGCAGGCGACTGACTTTCTGGCCCTGGTAGTAGTACTCGCCGCCCAGCTCCTCGACCTCGGCGGCGGGCACCGCGATGCCGCGGCTGTCGCGGTAGACGTAGGCCTGGATCATGCCCTGGTTGAACAGCTTGTGGAACGGCTCCGCGGAGGAGACGTGCCCCAGGTCGTACAGGACCTTGGACCAGAAGCGGGCGTACAGCAGGTGCAGCACTGCGTGCTCGGCGCCGCCGACGTACAGGTCGACACCGCCGTGCGGCCGGCCCTCGCGCGGGCCCATCCAGTACTGCTCGATCTCGGGGTCGACCAGCTTCTCGCTGTTGTGCGGGTCCAGGTAGCGCAGCTCGTACCAGCAGGAACCGGCCCAGTTGGGCATGGTGTTGGTCTCGCGGCGGTACTTCTTCGGTCCGTCGCCCAGGTCCAGGGTGACGTCGACCCACTCCTCGTTGCGGGACAGCGGGGTCTCGGGCTGGGTGTCGGCGTCGTCCGGGTCGAAGGTGCGCGGCGAGTAGTCCTCGACCTCCGGCAGCTCCAGCGGCAGCATCGACTCGGGCAGCGCGTGCGCGATGCCGTCCTCGTCGTAGACGATCGGGAAGGGCTCGCCCCAGTAGCGCTGACGGCTGAACAGCCAGTCGCGCAGGCGGAAGTTGACGGTGCCCTGGCCGATGCCCTTGCGCTCCAGCCACTCGGTGATGCGCGCCTTGGCGTCGACGACGCCCAGGCCGTCCAGCCTGATGTCGTCGTTGGAGGAGTTGATGATCTTCGCGTCGTACGACCCGAAGGCGTCCTCCCACGTCGACGTGTCGGTGCCACGGCCGTCGGTCGGCTCGACGATGCAGTGGATCGGCAGCTCGAAGGCGCGGGCGAACTCGAAGTCGCGCTGGTCGCCCGCCGGGACGGCCATGATCGCGCCGGTGCCGTAGCCCATCAGGACGTAGTCGGCGATGAAGACGGGGATCCGCTCGCCGTTGACCGGGTTGGTCGCGTACGCGCCCGTGAAGACGCCGGTCTTGTCCTTGGCCTCGGCCTGCCGCTCCACGTCGGACTTGGCGCCGGCCTGCGCGCGGTACGCGGCGACGGCCTCGGCCGGGGTCGCGTGCCCGCCGGTCCACACGTCGTGGGTGCCCTCGGGCCAGGCGTCCGGGGTGAACTTGTCGACCAGCGGGTGCTCGGGCGCCAGCACCATGTAGGTCGCGCCGAACAGGGTGTCGGGCCGCGTGGTGAAGACCGTGATGTGCTCGCCGTCGATCGGGAAGTCGACGCGGGCGCCCTCGGAGCGGCCGATCCAGTTGCGCTGCTGCAGCTTGATCGCCTCGGGCCAGTCCAGCGCCTCCAGGTCGTCCAGGAGGCGGTCGGCATAAGCGGTGATGCGCATGTTCCACTGGCGCAGCTTGGACTTGAAGACCGGGAAGTTGCCGCGCTCGGAGCGGCCCTCGGCGGTGACCTCCTCGTTGGCCAGCACGGTGCCCAGGCCGGGGCACCAGTTGACGGGCGCGTCGGAGGCGTAGGCCAGGCGGTACTCACCCAGGATGTCGGCGCGCTCGGCGGCGCTCAGCTCGTTCCACGCGCGCCCGTGGTCACCGGGTACGGCGCGCTCGCCGGACTCGAACTGGGCGATCAGCTCGGAGATCGGGCGGGCCTTATTCGCCTCGTCGTCGTACCAGGAGTTGAAGATCTGCAGGAAGATCCACTGGGTCCACTTGTAGTAGTCCGGGTCGATCGTGGCGAACGACCGACGCTTGTCGTGGCCCAGGCCCAGCCGGCGCAGCTGGACCTTCATGTTCTCGATGTTGGCCTCGGTGGACACACGCGGGTGCGTGCCGGTCTGCACGGCGTACTGCTCGGCGGGCAGGCCGAAGGCGTCGAAGCCCAGGGTGTGCAGCACGTTGTGGCCGGTCATCCGCTGGAAGCGGGCGAAGACGTCGGTGGCGATGTAGCCCAGGGGGTGGCCGACGTGCAGGCCCGCACCGGAGGGGTACGGGAACATGTCCATGATGAACTTCTTGGGCCTGGCGACCAGCTCGGGGTCGCCGGCCAGATCACCGCTGGGGTTCGGCGCGGCGTACGTGCCCTCGACGTCCCAGAAGTCCTGCCAGCGTGCCTCGATCTCGGCCGCCATGGCGGCCGTGTAGCGGTGCGGCGCTGCCTCCGCCGACGTGGCAGCGGCGGCAGCGGGGTTCGTCTCGCTCATGATCCTCAAAGCTCCATCGGTCGTCTCTGCCTGCGGCTGTTTCGGGAAACGAAAAATCCCCTCACGCAGGAGGGGATGCCGCGCCGATGCCGACCATCCGGTTCGCCCGGCGGTCGGGACTGATCAGCGCGGCCCGCTAAGCAGAAGGCGTACGGCACGCATGGCGTCAGGGTACCGCAGGCGTTGAGCAAGACGCGACGCGCTTACGTATGCCTGGTCGACATGCCTGATGGACACAGACAAGAACTGAACCAAGGTCAATGGTTACTTCGCGTAACGCCCACCAAGGGACATCGCAACAACCATCTTGCCCTTTGATAACAACGCAATAACTCAAACCTCGTACTGATCGGTATGGCGCCGCTTAGAGTTCGGCAGCGGGACCGCTTTCCCGAACTGCTCGGAGTTGCCCCCATGAACCCTCGTCGTAGTAACAGCTCGCTCCCCAAGCCCGGCCGGTCGGCCTATGGGGTGGCGACGGCTGTCATCCTGCTGCTCATACCCGTGGTGGTGTTGAACGGAGGCAGCTGGCTCCAGGACTTCCTCAACTTCGGTGCGGGCGTCCTCTCCCTCGTCACTCTCACCTGCTCGGTGATCTGGGGCCTGGTGGCCCAGGACCGGCTCATCCTCGACATCCGCCAGCGGATCATCGCCCAAGGCATCCACCGGATCACCGCCGTCGCCTCGATCGCGTTCCTCTTGGTGCACATCACCATCAAGCTCGCCCTCGAGCACACCGTCCTGATCGCCGCGCTGATCCCCTTCAGCCTCGGCGTCTCGGGCAGTGGGGGGCTCATCGGCCTCGGCTCCCTGGCGGGCCTGCTCATGATCTTCGTGGGCATCACAGGCGCGCTGCGCAACCAGTTCGCGTCCCCGGCTCCGGTGGCCGCGCGCTGGCGCGCGATGCACATGCTGGCCTACCCGGCCCTGTGCGCGGCTCTCATCCACGGCCTCTTCGCGGGACGCCCGGCGAAGACGTTCTTCATGGTGTCGTACGAACTGTGTCTGATCGGAGTCATGGCGGCCCTCGCACTGCGTGCCGCGCCGCGCTCCTTCAAGCGCAAGGTCGCCGACCGGATCGTCGCGATGATCGGCAACTCGGAACGTTCGGGCCTCGAGAACCTGGACGCGAGCCGGGCCCGGGTGGCGGAGGCCTCGTCCGGCCTGCCGGGTTACGAGAACCAGCGCCCCACCAAGTCCTCGTTCATGGACACGGCGGCATCGCCCGCCGCAGCCGCGTACGGCGCCGCCCCGGCCGCCGAGCCCGCCTCCGGTTTCGCGGCCGCCTACCGGGCCGTACAGACCCCCTCGCAGCCCATGCAGCCCTCCGCCGCCGGCCAGACCGCACGCATGGACCTGCCGATGGACATGCAGGCCACCTCGGCGATGCCGCGTATGGACGGTCCCTCCAGCACGTCGGGCAGCTGGCCGATCCCGTCCCCGCCGCCGGTCGGCGAGGCGCCGCCGTCGGCCTACGACCCGCTCCAGGACACCGGATACAACATCCCGGTCTATGGCAATTCGGGCGGCGGCGGGTACGGCGGAAGTGACGTGTACGACACCGGTGAGACGAACGCGCGCTACGGCACGTACAACCCGAACGACACGTACAACAGCGGTCCCGCCAATGAACCATCCCCCGGCGCGTCCTTCGACACGCCGGGTTCGGGCGAACCTTGGAACACGCCTTCCGGAGGCTATAGGTGAACGAGGCCCTGCCCGACGTCCCAGAAGTCCGCGTGGTCGGCCTTCCGCAGCTCACGTCGGGCTTCGACCTTGTCGAACGACTCGATCTGCCCATGCACCTGAAGGTGCACGGGCCGCTCGAACCCCTGGGCGGCGAGAAGCTCGCCCAGCTCTCCGAACGGATCAACCTGAAGGGCCGCGGCGGCGCGGGTTTCCCCTTCCACAAGAAGCTGCGCTCGGTCGCCGACGCCGCGATCAAGCGCGGCGTGCGGCCGGTCGTCGTCGTCAACGGAAGCGAGGACGAGCCGGCCTGCCGCAAGGACACGGTGCTGATCAACCGTGCCCCGCACCTCATCCTGGACGGAGCGCTGCTGTGCGCCGAGGCCCTGGGTGCCCGCACGCTCGTGGTGGGGGTCACCCGTGAGTCCACACAGCGCTCCATGGAGGCCGCCCTCGCCGAGCGCGGCCTCAGCAACGGCCGCAGGTCGGCACTGAAGGCGTTCGTGCAGCGCAACCCGGTCCGCATGGTCACCGGCGCCGCCGCGTCACTGATCCGCTCGATCGACGGCGGCCCGGCGATCCCGCCCGGCCGCAAGACCAGCGCCTCGCAGAACGGCGTCGGCGGCGTGCCCACGCTGCTGTCGAACGCCGAGACGTTCGCCCAGCTGGCCATCGCCGCCCGCATCGGCCCGGAGCGCTACGGCAACACCGGCCTGTACGACGAGCCCGGCACCGTCATGCTGACGGTCTCCGGCGCCGTCGCCCGCCCGATGGTGATCGAGGTCCCCACGGGCGTGCCGCTGCGCTACGTCCTCCAGCTGGCCGGCGCCCCGCCGGTGCCGCAGGGCGTCCTGACCGGCGGCTACCACGGCAAGTGGATCGACGCGGCGACGGTCAACGAGGCGATCGTCTCCCGCAACTCCCTGGACGCGGTGGGCGGCGCGCTCGGGGCCGGCGCCATCCTGCCGATCACTCAGGAGACCTGCCCGCTGGGCGAGTCGCTGCGGGTGGCCCAGTGGCTGGCCGAGGAGAGCGCGGGACAGTGCGGTCCCTGCTACCTCGGTCTGCCGGCCGCCGCGCGCGGCATGGAGGACATCCTCAACGGCGGCGGACCGGCCGCCCTGGAGGCCCTCAAGCAGGTCGCCAAGAACGTGAAGCGGCGCGGCGCGTGCTCGCACCCGGACGGATCCGCGATGTTCCTGGAGTCCACGATCAAGGCGTTCACCGACGACCTGGCCGCGCACGTCCTCGGAAACGGCTGCGGAAGGCCCGTGGAGGGCGTTCTGCCGCTCTTCGAAGGCGGCAGGATGCCTACGGGCATCCCGGGCGGCGGCGAGCCGGAGGACACCAGCGGAAGCCGTCAGAAGATCTACGTGGACTGGACGCTGTGCCGGGGCCACGGCCTGTGCGCCGACATCCTCCCGGAGGTCTTCCAGCTCGGCGCCGACGGCTTCCCGACCGTCGCCCAGGCGAAGGTGCCGCAGTACGCGGAGGCGAAGGCCCTGCGTGCGGTGCGCCGCTGCCCGGCCCTGGCGCTGCGCATCGAGGAGGACACGCGCTCGCAGGCGCCGTCCCGCAACCTTCCGGTCCTCTCCCAGGGCCGCGGCCGCCGCGCCCTCGGCCGCTGAGCACACGTACGGCGGGTCACCCGGTTCGGGTGACCCGCCGTCGGCATACCCGGACCGATCCGGCCGGCACGCGTGCACGAACAAGGTCCGCACACGACGAAGGCGGATCATCCGATGGGATGATCCGCCTTCGACTTCTGTGGAGCTAAGGAGAATTGAACTCCTGACCTCCTGCATGCCATGCAGGCGCTCTACCAACTGAGCTATAGCCCCTCGCGTCATGCGGCTGACCCGCATTTCCGCTGTGTCCTCCGGGTTTCCCCGGCGGCGACGCCAACATTACACGGTCGAAGGGGTGCAGCACCAAACCGTTTCCGTTCTGTACGGATTCGGGCGCTAGTGTCGGTCTTCGTGACCGTGATCGCGTTCTCCGGAGCCCGCCGTCGTGTGCCGGTCGCCCTCGGGGCGTGCCTCTTCTCCTTCACGGCGTTCTGGTTGGCGCAGCGCGCCGCGCACGTGTCGATGGTCGACCTGATGGTGTACCGGGCCGAGGGGGCGGCCGTCCGCGCGGGAAGGGACCTGTACGCGCTGCGGACGACCGCGGCGCACCTCCCCGCGACGTACCCGCCCTTCGCCGCCCTGCTGTTCACTCCGCTGACGCTCCTGGACACCCCGCACCTGCGCGCGTCGGCGACGGCCGTGAACCTCGCCCTGCTGGTGGCGTTCGTGCGGCTGTCGCTGAATCTCGTGGGGCACGCGCGCATGGAGAGCGTCTGGTGGGTCGCCGCGGCGGCCGTGTGGTGCGAACCGGTGTGGACGACACTGCGCTACGGACAGGTCAACCTGCTGCTCGCCGTCCTGGTGCTGTGGGATCTGTCACGCCGCCCGCACGACGGCCGGGTCCGATGGGCCGGGTCCGGGCTCGGGCTCGCCGCGGCGGTCAAGCTGACGCCCGCGCTGTTCACCGTGTTCCTGCTCGCCACCGGAGCCGTGGCATGCCTCAAGGGCGGCGACGGACGGCCCTGGCTGCGGCACGCGCGCGGGGCGGCCGCCGCCTTCGCCGGCGCGACGCTGCTCGCGGCGGCCGTCCTGCCGTACGAATCGTGGCGCTTCTGGACCCGCCTGGTGTTCCGCACGAGCCGGGTGGGACACACCGAGGAGACCGCCAACCAGGCCCTGCGCGGCGTTCTGGCGCGTCTGCTGCACTCACCCGACCCGGGAGCCCTCTGGGTCGCTGTCGCGGCCCTGGTGGCCGCTGCAGGGCTGTCGGTGGCGGTCGTGGCGGAGCTACGGGGCGACCGGGCGTGGGCGGTGGCCGCCTGTGCGGTCACGGCGCTGCTGATCAGCCCGGTGTCCTGGTCGCACCACTGGGTGTGGTGTGTGCCACTCGTGCTGCTGCTGTGGGCGCATGGGTACCGGGCGGCCGCCCTGGGCACGCTGCCGGTCTTCTGCTCGTACGCCCTGTGGTGGGTGCCGCACGGGCCGGGGCGGCCCGAACTGCACCAGGGCGGCGTCGAGTTGACGTTGTCCGCCCTCTACGGAGGGGCCGGTCTGGTCTTCCTGGCGCTCGCCGGACATCGTTGCCGAGGCCCGGCCGGGGTCAGGCCGTGACGAACGAGTAGAACCGCTTGAGCGTGCAGTGCTCCTCGAGGAGCCGGCCGTAGATCGGCTCGCCCTCCAGCTCACGGTACGTCTCGATCGGGTCGCCTTTTATGATCAGCGCCCGCGCGCATTCCTCGCACCAGTACTGGTAGTCGGGGTTGATCGGCTCCATGTCACGGACGATGGGTGTACCGCTCCCGCACCAGTCGCACTTTCGCCTGTGTGCACCCATCGATCAGCTCCAGCTGTGGCCGCAGGCCGTGCACACGTAGGAGATCCCGCCGTTGTCGCCGAGGACCTGGGCCACATGGGCGGAACCGCAGGAAGGGCAGCTGAGACGGGTGGCCGTGTCCCGTATCAACGCCGCATCGAGGAGGTGGCCGACCTCCTCGAGGATGCTCGCAGGCATCGCTACTCCCTCCCGTCGGGCCACGCCCCCTTCCGGCCGTTTGATTCTGCCACGGCCGGACCGATACGGTCAGCGACGCCTCAGTACCAGTCCGGACACGGCCCCCACTGCGGCCGTCCCGGCCAGCGCCCACATGCACGCCGAAAGCGCCTCCGCAGAGGTATACGCCGCCGGGGCCCCAACTGACTCAAGGCGGTTCAAGAACAGTGTGCCGAACGCCGCTACGCCGATCAGCTGACCGAGCTGGGTGACCGTCGCCAGCAGACCGCCGGCGTCCGCCGCGTCCTGTGGCCGCACCGTGGCCAGCGCCCCGGTGAGGGTCGGGCTGAAGGCGAGCGCGAGCCCGACACCCACGCCGGCGAACGCGACGAACAGCCCCGCTCCGCCGTCGCCGCCGCCCCTGAACGCGAGACCGACACCGGCCACCGACACGGCGGTGAGCGCGAAGCCGCCCGGGGTCAGCGCCCGTCGCCAGGAGGCGGGCCAGTTCCGCCAGGTCAGCCCGACCACGCCGAAGACGACCGCGGTCGGGGCGAAGGAGAGACCGGCGCGCAGCGCGCTGTAGCCGAGGCCTCCCTGGACGTGCAGCGTGAGCGCGAACAGGAATCCGGCGTTGACCGCCATGACGGCCAGGATCCGGAACACGGCGAGGCCCATCCCGGGGTGCCGCAGCACCCGGGGCACGATCAGCGGGGCGCCGCCGCGCCGGGCAAGCCGGGACTCGTAGCCGCAGAACAGCACGAAGAGGACCACGGAGGCCGCCAGCGACAGCCAGGCCCACAGCGGCCAGTCCTCCTCCTGCCCCAGTACCAGCGGCACCGTGAGCAGGGACACGGAGGCGCCGAGCAGTACCAACCCGGGCAGGTCCAGTGCCCGCGCCGCCTCGGGCCCGGCTCCCCGGCCCATCGGCAGGACGCGCCTGCCGAGCACCAGCAGTACGGCGCCCACCGGCACGTTCACGAGGAACACCGGCCGCCAGCCGGTGCCGAGGAGGTCGGCGCTGACCAGGAGACCGCCGACCGTCTGCCCGGCCGCCGCGCCGACGGCGAGGACCGCCGAGTATGCGCCGAGCGCCCGGGCGCGGGCCTCGCCGGTGAAGGTGCGCTGGATCAGGCCGAGCACCTGCGGGATCATCACCGCCGATCCGGCGCCCTGCACCAGCCGGAACACGATCAGCTCGGTGGAGCCCCCGGCCAGGCCGCAGGCGAGCGAGGCGGCGGTGAAGAGGGCGAGGCCGGCGAGGTGGACGCGGCCGTGGCCGAGCCGGTCGCCGAGCCGTGCGCCGGTGATCAGCAGGACGGAGTAGGTGATGGCGTATCCGGCCACCACCAGCTGCAAGTCGGCGCCCGACGCGTGAAGTTCGGAACCGATGGCGGGCGCCGCCACGTTCACGATGAAGACGTCGAGGACGGCCATGAACTGGGCTGCGAGCACGACCGCGAGCAGCAGCCGGGACCGACTGTCAGTGCTGGGTGTTTCACTGATGGCAGGGCTCGGAGCGGGCGCGGGACCTGGTCCCGCACTGGATGTCGTCGTCATGCGAACGAGCCTGGCGACGCGCCGATACGGGTGCCGAGAGCCCGTCGATGCTGGTACTTACAGCACCTGGCAGCGGGCGGGCCGGGTGCCGACGATGAGAGACGTGACGACGGGGGACGTGACGATGAGGACGACGCAGCGCCGTCGGCCGGAGCTGGCCGCCTTCCTGCGCAGCAGGCGTGCCCGGGTGACACCGGCCGACGTCGGCATGCCACCAGGGCTGCGCAGGCGCACGCCCGGACTGCGCCGGGAGGAGGTCGCCCAGCTCTCGGGCGTGGGTGTGACCTGGTACACATGGCTGGAGCAGGGCCGGCCGATCAACGCGTCCGCGCAGGTCCTGGACGCGGTCGCACGCACCCTGCGGCTGGATCCGCCGGAGCGGGAGCATCTGTACCGGCTGGCGGAAGTGCCGTTCACCACGGCCCCCGAGGGTCTGCCACGGACGGTCGGACCGGAGGTGCAGGGCATCATCGACGCCCTCGACCCGCTCCTGGCGGTGGTTTACAACTCGCGGTACGACATCCTCGCCGCCAACCCGGCCTACCGGGATCTGTTCGCGGTGCCGGCGACCCTCAGGATCCGTGTGCCGAACGTGCTGTGGTCGCTGTTCACGGTGCCGGAGGAGGCCAGCCCGGTGGTGCACCTCGAACGCGAACTGCCCGTGATGGTGGCCACACTGCGATCCTCCTACGGCAGACATGTCGGCGAGCCTGCCTGGGAGGACTACATACGCTGGCTGTCGGCGGCCAGTCCGTACTTCGCCGAGCTGTGGGCGAGGGGTGCGGTGACGCCGCCGGGGCCGCGGGTGAAGACGTTCCGTCATGAGGCGGTGGGCGAGCTGCGGATGACCTCGCAGTCGCTGTCGGTGGACGGGATGCCGGAGTGCCGGATCGTGGTCTACACGCCGGAGGACGAAGAGGCGCGCGTGAAGCTCGCGTTACTGAGGGAGCGCAGACAGCGGCTGTGGCCGCCGTTGGAGGAACAATCAGTCGAGCTCATCCGCCGGTGGAATGCAGAAAATCCCGCCCCCTGAAAGGGACGGGATCCTCATCACCGATCTTTGACAACTCAAAAGAGTGCCGATCTGTGGAGCTAAGGAGAATTGAACTCCTGACCTCCTGCATGCCATGCAGGCGCTCTACCAACTGAGCTATAGCCCCTCGTGTTCTTTCCGCTTGGCGGGCCGAACAAGAAGAACTTTAGCCTGCGACCTGCCGGAAAGTGAAATCCGGGGTCCCGGGGCCCTGGAGACGCTCAGTCGTCGTCGCCGAGGACGGGCTCCGGGAGGGTGCCCGCGTTGTGCTCCAGGAGGCGCCAGCCGCGCACGCCCTCGCCGAGGACGGACCAGCAGCAGTTGGAGAGGCCGCCGAGGCTCTCCCAGTGGCGGGCCTCCAGCCCGAGGAGACGCCCGATGGTGGTGCGGATGGTCCCGCCGTGGCTGACCACCACGAGGGTGCCGTCCTCGGGCAGCTTCTCGGCGTGCCGGAGCACGATGGGGGCGGCGCGGTCGGCGACCTCGGTCTCCAGCTCGCCGCCACCGCGGCGGACCGGCTCGCCGCGTTTCCACGCGGCGTACTCCTCGCCGTACCGGACGATGATCTCCTCGTGCGTCAGCCCCTGCCAGACGCCCGCGTAGGTCTCGCGCAGGGCTTCGTCGCGGGTGACGTCGAGGCCGGTGAGGCCGGCGAGCTCGGCGGCCGTGCTCGCGGCCCGCTGGAGGTCCGAGGAGACGATCACGTCGGGCTTCAGGGAGGCGAGCAGCCGCGCCGCGCGCCGGGCCTGGCCGACGCCGGTCTCGGTGAGCTCTACGTCCGTGGAACCCTGGAAGCGGCGCTCCACGTTCCAGGCGGTCTGGCCGTGCCGCCACAGGATGATGCGGCGGCCCCGGCCCTTCCGGTCGGACACCTCACCTGTGGCGCTCATCACCACTCCCCGTCCAGGGCGGCCGCGTCCTCGGCGGCCCGCAGCTTGGCGTGCTCCTCGGCCTTGCCGCGGGTGGCCTTGGCGTCGGCGGGCAGCTCGATCTCGGGGCAGTCCTTCCAGAGCCGCTCGAGGGCGTAGAAGACACGCTCCTCGCTGTGCTGGACGTGCACGACGATGTCGACGTAGTCGAGCAGGACCCAGCGGGCCTCGCGGTCGCCCTCGCGGCGCACCGGCTTGGCGCCGAGCTCCTTCAGGAGCCGCTCCTCGATCTCGTCGACGATCGACTTGACCTGGCGGTCGTTGGGCGCGGACGCCAGCAGGAAGGCGTCCGTGATCGAGAGCACGTCGCTGACGTCGTAGGCGATGACGTCGTGGGCGAGCTTGTCGGCGGCCGCCTGGGCGGCGGTGTTGATGAGCTCGAGGGAACGGTCGGTGGCGGTCACTACATGGCTTTCCGTCGGCGGGCACTTGACACCAAGGGTCTCACGGACCGCCGAGGGCACCCCACGTGGTTATCGGATCACATGGGGTGCCCCGGCCGTGCTCAGGAGGAGGACGGCTTGTAGTTCTGGCCCAGGACCACCGATACGTCGGCGTTGGAGGACACCGTGCCCTTCGTCACGGAGGCGGCGGGCAGGCCCAGGGTCTTGGCGACCTCGGTGGCGTTCTCCTTGTCGGCGGCGTCGGAGTAGATCACCTTGGACGTCGCCAGGGCGCTGGAGGCCGTGCCGCCCTCCAGGAAGGTGAAGCCGCCGTTGAGAAGCACCACGCGGGCCTTCTCGGTGTTGTCCTTGACGCCGGTGGCGTTCTGGACGGAGACGCGGACGGCGGAGCCCGCCTCGGGGCTCTTGGCGGTGCCGCCGAGTACGTCCTTGACCACGCTGGAGCTGGTCTGGGCGCTCAGTGTGCCGTCGGTCTGGACGGGCAGCAGCGCCGTCTTGTAGTCGCCGCCCTTGGCGAGGTCCGCGAGCTTGGCGAGGAAGGTGCCCAGGTCCTTGTCGGTCAGGGAGGGGTCGAGGATCTGCGCCAGGGTCTGCACGGTGATGGTGGCGGCCGAGGCGTCGGAGGACATCTTGCGCAGCACACCCTGCATGACCTGGCCGAACCGCTCCAGCTGGGCGTTCTGGGACTCGCCGGAGGCGCGGTAGGTGGCGTAGGCGACGGCCATCTTGCCGCTGAGGGTCTGGTCCTTGCCCTTGTGGACGAGGAGTGTGGCGCCCTTCTTCTTCGCGGTCGGGTCGGGGACGTCGGCGTCGGTGTCGATGTCGATGTTGCCGACCAGCTCGACGAGGTTCTGCAGGTAGGGGGTGTCCAGGCGCCAGGTGCCCTCGATGTTGGTGCCGAGGACGGTGTCGAGCTGGTCGCGGGTCCCGGAGGAGCCGTCGTCGTCGACCGACTTGGCGAGGGTCGTGGTGGTGCCGTTGTCGTCGGTCAGGGCGAGGGAGTTGGGCAGCAGGACGGTGGTGCCCTGCTTGGTGGTGGTGTTGTCGACGAGCAGCGCCGTGGAGGTGCCGCCCTTCGAGGTGTTGTGCAGATGGACGACGATCACGTCGCGGTTCTGGGCGGCGGCGGACGTCGTGGTGCCGGACTTGGCGCCGGAGGAGGACAGGCCGGGCAGCTTTCCGGCGTACCAGAGGTAGCCGACGCCGCCGACCGCGACCAGCGCGAGGACGACCACGAGGGCGGTGAGCCGGCTGCGGGCACGGCGGCGGGCCTCCTCGCGGCGCTCGGTGCGGTTCTCGGTGAAGTTCAGCCAGTCGATGACGTCCTCGGAGTCCCCGTCGGGGGCCTCGACGAAGGCGAACTGCTCGGTGTGGTAGTCCCGTTCACGGGTGGACGGGGCGTCCGGTTCCTGCTCCTCGGCGGGGCCGGGCTGCTGCGGGATGTAGGGGGTCTGTTCGGCGACCCGGGGCTGCTGGCCGCTCGCCGCCGCCTGCCCGTAGGGGTCGTACGGCGGGGTCTGACCACCGCCGGTGCCGTACGGGCCGTAGGAGGCCGTCGGCTGCTGCCCGGTGTCGTAGCTGTCGTACGACGGCGCGGCCTGCTGCTGCCCGGTGGCGTACGGGTCGTACCCGTAGCCCGGCTGCTGATACTGGCCGTACGTCTGCTGCTGTGCCTGCTGTGCCTGCTGTGCCTGCTGTGCCTGGATCTGGCGGTACACGGGCTGGCCGTACTCGTCGTAGCCCACGAGCTCGTACTGGTCGCCGCCGTACCCCGCGTCGTATCGGTCGTTCACCGGTGCCCCTCTCGGCTCACTCGCCGCGGTACAGCTCGCGCTTGTCGATGTAGCGCACGACTCCGTCCGGCACCATGTACCAGATCGGGTCGCCCTTGGCGACTCTCGCACGGCAGTCTGTGGAGGAGATGGCCAGCGCGGGAACCTCGACGAGCGAGACGCCGCCCTCCGGAAGTCCGGGGTCCGTCAGGTGGTGGCCGGGACGGGTGACCCCGATGAAGTGCGCGAGGGAGAACAGCTCCTCGCTGTCGCGCCAGGTCAGGAGCTGGGCGAGTGCGTCGGCACCGGTGATGAAGAACAGGTCGGTGTCGGGGTTGAGCGCACGCAGGTCGCGCAGGGTGTCCACGGTGTAGGTGGGGCCGCCCCGGTCGATGTCGATGCGGCTCACCGAGAACTGCGGGTTCTCGGCGGTCGCGATGACCGTCATCAGATAGCGGTCCTCCGCCGGTGAGACCTTGCGGTGGGTCTTCTGCCAGGGCTGGCCGGTGGGGACGAACACCACCTCGTCCAGGTGGAACTGCGCGGCGACCTCGCTGGCCGCCACGAGGTGCCCGTGGTGGATCGGGTCGAACGTTCCGCCCATGACGCCGAGACGGCGCTTGCTCGTGTCCACCGGGCGGCTGCCCGGCCCGCGCTCGGAGGCCTTCACCGTGTCGTTCACCGTGCCGTTCGCCGGACCGGTAGGCATGTCCTGCTCTCCCATGCGTGCAGACCCTACCGGCCCGGCCCACGAGACCCGCCCGTCAGACCCTGGAGAAAGGACCTGGGAAGGGGCGCCCGGGCTCAGCGGTCGCGGTTGAAGCGGGTGGTGATCCACAGCAGGAGCAGCAGGACGATGAACGCGCCGCCGCCGGTGACAAGGGGGTTGAGGCTGTCGTGGTTGCCGCCTCCCTCGCCCTCGGCGAGGGTGACCAACTGGGCTGCGGTGCTGTGGAAGCTCATCTTCGGCAGGACCTATCCGGTGTGGGCGGGATAAAGATGTCGGCTCATCGTAAGCGGGCGGCCCTGCGCCCATCGCGCCGACTCCGCCGTTGGGGACGAGCGGGGAACGATCCCGGCGGCTCAGTCGTCCTTCTGTTTGTACCCGCGCAACAGGAACCAGCCGGTCAGGGCACAGCCGACGAACATCACGATCAGTACGACCCGGAGCAGATTCCCCGCCCCTTGCTGCTGGGCGGCGCTCGCGGCCTCGGTCAGCCAGGCGGCTGCGGGGTGGTGCTCCATGACGTGGACTCCTTCGGCTGTACTGCCCGTCCACGTTAGCTCCGCCTAGGCTGGGTCCTGCCTCGGGGCACATTGGACACACACGCATGGGGGAAGACATGTCCGACGTCGGGCACGAGAACGGCAACAACAACGTGCCGAGCAGGCAGCGCAGGCGCTTCCCGGGGATCTCCTCCCGTGCGTACGAGCACCCGGCCGACCGCTCCGCGCTGGTGGCACTGCGGAAGCTGAGCGGCTTCGACACCGTCTTCAAGGCGCTCAGCGGGCTGCTGCCGGAGCGAAGCCTGCGGCTGCTGTTCCTGTCGGACTCGGTGCGCGTCTCGGACCAGCAGTTCTCACACCTGAACGACATGCTGCGGGACGCCTGTTACATCCTGGACCTGGAGAAGGTCCCGCCGATGTATGTCACGCAGGACCCGCAGCCGAACGCGATGTGCATCGGCCTGGACGAGCCGATCATCGTCGTCACCACGGGGCTCGTCGAGCTGCTCGACGAGGAGGAGATGCGGGCGGTGGTCGGCCACGAGGTGGGGCACGCGCTGTCCGGACACGCGGTGTACCGCACGATCCTGCTGTTCCTGACGAACCTCGCGCTCAGGATCGCCTGGATACCGCTGGGCAACCTCGCGATCATGGCGATCGTGACGGCGTTGCGGGAGTGGTTCCGCAAGTCGGAGTTGTCCGCCGACCGGGCGGGCCTCCTCGTCGGCCAGGACCTGCAGGCCTCGATGCGCGGCCTGATGAAGATCGCGGGCGGGAACCACCTGCACGAGATGAACGTGGACGCGTTCCTGCAGCAGGCCGAGGAGTACGAGTCGGGGGGCGACCTGCGCGACTCAGTGCTGAAGATCCTGAACGTGCTGCCCCGCTCCCACCCCTTCACCGCGGTGCGCGCGGCCGAGCTGAAGAAGTGGTCCGAGACCCGGGACTACCAGCGGATCATGGACGGGCACTACGCGCGGCGCAGCGAGGACAAGGACACCTCGGTCAGCGACTCGTTCCGGGAGTCGGCGGCGAGCTACGCCAGTGACGTGAAGAGCTCCAAGGACCCGCTGATGAAGCTGGTCACCGACCTCGCGGGCGGGGCCGGGGGCCTGGGTGGCCGGGTGCGGCGGGGCTTCGAGGGCTTCACGAGCGCACCATCGGCGAATGACCAGGAACCGAGGGACCAGAGCCCGAAGGACCAGAACCCGAAGGACCAGGGCCCGACGGACACGGCCCCGGACAGCGACGACTGACGTCCCACTCCGCCGATGTCGTCACGGCGTCGGCTCAGCCCCGGCGGCCAGCGTTCCGCACAGGGCGGTGGCGCTGCCCGTGGCGTAGGGGTCGGTGCCCGCGGGGCCGCCCGCCTTGGCTGTCTGGCCGGCCAGGAGCGGGTGGAGGTGGTTGGTGGAGTCCTCGGCGCAGGACAGGGGACCCGCCTGCACATAGGAGGCGACCAGCTGGGTCTGGTGCGTGCGCAGGTCGTCGCGGTCGAAGCGGAACGTCAGCTCGCGGCGGACGGTGAACAGGGACACGAGCGCCTTGTCGCCGGCGCCGGTCGGCCGGAGCGCGTACACGAAGGTGTGGTCCGCGGTGACCTCAAGGGTGGCGGAGTCGGTCTCGGCGGCCAGCAGCGAGCCCTGGACACGGATCTTGTCGTCGGCCAGCTGCGCGCGCGTGGGGTCGAAGCGGACCAGCCATCCGGTGGGCGCGTGCCGGCCGTCCGCGGCGGGGTGTTCGAAACTCTGGTCGAACTGGTCGATCTGGTCGGGGTCGACCAGGACCCGGGCGGGGCGGACCTGGCTGCCGTTGAGCACCTCGGGGTAGAGCGAGGAGTGGACGATGTAGTCCTTCGCCGTGCTCAGAGCGGCCACGACGTCGCTGTCCGAGAAGTGGGCGGTGCGCCGGGAGGCGGGCAGCGGTACCCCCTCGGCGCCGACGGCGAACTGTGCGGCGGGGCTGTGTGCGTACAGGAACTCGGCGTCGGCCGAGCCGGGTACCTTGCCCTGTGGGGAGAGCGGGATGACGGTCATCCGCAGGGGTTGGACGGGCTGGCGGGCCTGCGGTGAGCTGTACGGGTGACGTACGCCCATGTAGACCGCGGTGCCGAAGGCGACGGCGATCAGCATGACGAGGATCAGTGCCTGCCGGGTCAGCCCCCGGTGCAGGGCAGGGCGGCGGCGTACGGCGGGTGCGTGATCGGCCATGCGCTCCTGCGCGGAGTACTCCTGGAGGCGCGCAGCACGAACGAACGACTCGTCGAAGACGACGGATCGGTACTCGTCCTCTCCACCCACGGGACCGCCCTCGGGTGTCCCCTCAGGTGGGTCTCCAGGCCCGCCCATACTTTCAGAGTAGGTCTCGGGAGGCTCAGGTAAACGCCCTGGTACACGACAAGTTCTGACAGGTTCTCACCAGAAGCGCGACAGGCCGCTCAGGGAGAACGCGGGATCGCCGAGACGGCCGGCGCGGCGGAGTCGGCGGAAACGGAGGGAGCCGCCGCACTGCCCTGTTCCAGGCCGGTCGAGGCGGGCGGCGGGACCTGGTCCCGGCTGCCCGAGGAGCCGCCCCTGTAGACGGCCGCGAAGGCCAGCGCGACCATGCCGACGCCCATCACGAGGGCGAGCAGCCAGGCGACCGGGCGGTGCCAGCGGAGCTGTCTGCCGTACGCCCCTGGGCCGCCGTGGCGGTCGTCGAGGTCTTCGGTGTCGTCCAGGTCGTCGAGGTCCCGGTCACGGCCGAACCCGTGCCCGTCGGGGCCGTACCCGTCGTCGAAGCGTTCGCCTCTGCCGTGGGCCCGGCGCGCCTCGGCCTCGGAGGCCTCGGCTCTGGCCTGCGCCGCGGCCAGGAGGCGTTCGACGGCGGTCGGCTCGTGCACCACGGCCGCCCGTACGAAGGCCTCGTCGAAAACCACGGAGGCGAACTCTTCGTCCGACACCCCGTGGTCGTGGTCGTCGTCGGGCTCCCAGCCGTCCGGGAACGGCGTGCCCCCCACGTCCTCCGGCACGGATCCAGAGTAGTCCTGGGGGGTCAATTTGGGCAGACGGTATGGAAATTCATCCGTCTGGTGAGACGCCTCTCACGCGCCCGGAGGGCGCGGCCGTCAGCGCCGGATGTGGCCGTCGCCGGTCACGATGTACTTCGTGCTGGTCAGCTCCGGCAGGCCCATCGGGCCGCGGGCGTGCAGCTTCTGGGTGGAGATGCCGATCTCCGCGCCGAAGCCGAACTGGCCGCCGTCGGTGAAGCGGGTGGACGCGTTCACCGCCACCGTCGTGGAGTCGACCAGCTGGGTGAAGCGGCGGGCGGCCTGCTGCGAGGTGGTGACGATCGCCTCGGTGTGGCCGGAGGTCCACAGCCGGATGTGCTCGACGGCCTTGTCGAGGGAGTCGACGACGGCGGCGGCGATGTCGTAGGAGAGGTACTCGGTGTCCCAGTCCTCCGGCGTGGCCTCGACGACGGTCGCCTTGGAGTCCTTGGCGTACGCCAGCACGCGCGGGTCGGCGTGCACGGTCACCCCGGCCTCGGCGAGGGCGTCCAGGGCGCGCGGCAGGAACTCGGCGGCGATGTCCTGGTGGACCAGGAGGGTCTCGGCGGCGTTGCAGACGCTGACCCGCTGGGCCTTGGAGTTGATCAGGATCTCGACGGCCATGTCGATGTCGGCCTGGGCGTCGACGTAGACGTGGCAGTTGCCGGTGCCGGTCTCGATGACCGGGACGGTGGACTCGGAGACGACGGTCTGGATCAGCGAGGCGCCGCCGCGCGGGATCAGCACGTCGACCAGGCCGCGGGCGCGCATCAGCTCGCGGACACTCTCGCGGCTCTCGCCGGGCACCAGCTGCACGGCGTCGGCGGGCAGCCCGGCGCCGCCCACGGCGTCGCGGATCACCCGGACGAGGGCGGCGTTCGACTCGTAGGCGGAGGCCGAGCCGCGCAGCAGGACGGCGTTGCCGGACTTCAGGCACAGGGCGGCGGCGTCGACGGTGACGTTGGGGCGGGCCTCGTAGATGATGCCGACGACGCCGAGCGGGACACGGACCTGGCGCAGGTCGATGCCGTTGGGGAGGGTCGAGCCGCGGACGACCTCGCCGACGGGGTCGGGCAGCCCCGCGACGTCCCGCACGTCGGAGGCGATGGCGCGGACCCGCTCGGGCGTGAGGGTGAGCCGGTCGACGATGGCCTCGCTGGTGCCGGCCTCACGGGCCTTGGCGATGTCCTTGGCGTTGGCCTCGACGATCTCGCTCGTACGGACCTCCAGGGCGTCCGCGATGGCGAGCAGCGCGTCGTCCTTCACGGCGCGCGGCAGCGGCGCGAGGTCGGCGGCGGCGGCCTTGGCGCGGTAGGCGGCCTGGGTGACCGGGGACATGGCGTCGTACGGCGAGAGCGTGGTCATGAGGGAAGGGTAGTGCGCCGACCAGGGGCGTCCAGCGCTCATCCCATACCGCGAGACGGGGTCAAAAGGGGTGAACCCCCACCGGGGTCGCGGGCGGCGGACCGTAGCCCTCGGCGACGCGCTGGTGGTAGGTCTCGCGGTCGATGACCTCCAGGCCGACGATCTCCCAGGCGGGGAGCCCCGCGGTCTGGCGGTGCTCGCCCCACAGGCGGAGCGCGACGGCGGCGGCGTCGTGGAGGTCGCGGGCCTCCTCCCAGTAGCGGATCTCCGCGTGGTCGTTGGCGTACCGGCTGGTCAGCAGGAAGGGGTGGTCGTGGGCGAGTTGTTCCAGGGCGCGCCGCAGGTCCTTGAGGGGGACTTCCTTACCGGAGACGCTGAGGGTGACATGCCACAGGCGCGGCAGGTCCTTGGGCTCCTCGTAGGTGTCCCCGGCCGCGACGCTCGTCAGAGCACCACGGGACGCCGCCGCCCCAGGGCGCACTCGTCTCACGACGGCCTCCTTCACGCAGCGACTCGGGAACGTGTTCCTGAGAGAAAGTTGAGCAGGCCGCACGGCTCCGCGGGGCGGTTTTACGCAACGTCCCCCACCGGGGGCGGTCGTTACGCCCCGGTTTACGGGTGCACGATCACCAGGTCGTCCCTGTGTACGACCTCGCGTTCGTACGCCGGGCCCAGCTCTCGCGCCAGCTCCCGCGTCGAACGGCCGATCAGCTGGGGGATCTCCTTGGCGTCGAAGTTGACGAGCCCGCGGGCCACCGCGCGCCCCTCCGCGTCACGCAGCTCGACCGGGTCGCCGGCGCTGAACTCGCCCTCGACGGTGGCGATCCCGGCCGGCAGCAGCGACTTGCGGCCCTTCACGACCGCGCGCACCGCGCCGTCGTCCAGGGTCAGCGCCCCCTGCGGGGTGGAGGCGTGCTGCAGCCACAGCAGCCTGCCGCCGGAGCGCTTGCCGGTGGGGTGGAAGTAGGTGCCGGTGTCGCCGCCGGAGAGCGCGTCGGCCGCGTGGACCGCGCTGGTGAGCACCACGGGGATGCCCGCGGCGGCGGCGATGCGGGCGGCCTCGACCTTGGTGACCATGCCGCCGGTGCCGACGCCGGCCTTGCCGGCGCTGCCGATCTCGACGTGCGCGAGGTCCTCGGGACCCCGTACGTCCGCTATCCGCGAGGTGCCCGGCCTGCTGGGGTCGCCGTCGTAGACACCGTCCACATCGGACAGGAGCACCAGCAGGTCGGCGTGGACGAGGTGGGCGACGAGGGCGGCGAGGCGGTCGTTGTCGCCGAAGCGGATCTCGTCCGTGGCAACGGTGTCGTTCTCGTTGACGATCGGGAAGGCGCCCATCGCGAGCAGCTTGTCGAGGGTGCGGGAGGCGTTGCGGTGGTGGGCGCGGCGGCTCATGTCGTCCGAGGTGAGCAGGACTTGGCCGACGCGGACGCCGTAGCGCGCGAAGGAGGCGGTGTAGCGGGCCACGAGCAGGCCCTGGCCGACGCTGGCGGCCGCCTGCTGGCGGGCCAGGTCCTTGGGGCGGCGGCGCAGGCCCAGCGGGGCGAGGCCGGCGGCGATGGCACCGGAGGAGACCAGGACGATCTCCTTCTCTCCCCCGCTGCGGCTCTTGGCGAGGACGTCGACGAGCGCGTCGACACGGTCGGCGTCGAGGCCACCCGACGCGGTGGTCAGCGAGGAGGAGCCGACCTTGACGACAATCCTGCGGGCCTCGCCCACGGCCTGCCTTGCCCTTGCCACTTACGGTCCGTCCCCTCGCGTCACGATACGGCTGCCCGCCTGGCAATCTACGCGAACAGGACCGCGTCCCGCGCATCGGTCCACGCTCCGGACAGACGTCAGCGTGATCAGTTGCTCACGCTTCGCGTACGGCAAAAAGGTTGCGCTGGTTGCTTATAGAAATTAAAGACTGTCCAAACTTAATTTGAAGTTTGTGTCATCTAACGTTCGGCGCGTGAAGCGCATACTCCTCAGGTCGGGGAAGAGTCCCTACGATGCCGTCTCCATCGAGGAGGCCCTGCATCGGGACGTCATCGCCACCAACTCCGGCAACCTGATCTTCAGCGACGCCGCGCACAAGATCCTTGAGACTCCGGGCACCGAGGTGGTCTCCAACGGGATCGCCACGGATGTGGCGGCGGCGGCCCGGATCAACGAGGAGTACGACGCCTTCGTCGTGCCGCTCGCCAACGCGTTCCGGCCCTCCTTCGAGAGCGGGCTGAAGCGGCTGACCCGGCTCATCGACAGGCTGAGGATCCCGGTGGTGGTGCTGGGGGTCGGCGCCCAGACCGGGGTGAGCTACAACCCGGAACGGCTGAAGCGGATCGAGCCCACCGTGCGGGAGTTCGTCTCGGCGGTGCTGGACCGCAGCGCGTCCATCGGGGTGCGGGGCGAGTTCACCGAGAAGTACCTGAAGGACATGGGGTTCCGGGACGTCGAGGTCATCGGCTGCCCGTCCCTGTTCATGTACGGCCGTCGCCTCGACGTGCACAAGCGGGCGGTGGCGCTGACCGCGGAGTCCCGGATCGCGATCAACGGCTCGCACAGCGCGGTGAGGTCGCAGGGCCTGGACCGGATCATCGCCCGCGCCCACGAGCGCTATCCGCACCTGCGCTTCGTCGGCCAGAACCTCAGCGACGCGCGGCAGCTGCACTGGCGGGACCTGTCGGACCCGAACGCCCAGGTGACCGCGATGCCGACGCATCCCGACCACCCGATGTACCGGGAGGACAAGGTCCGCGTCTACGTCGATCCGGTCACCTGGATCGACGACCTGCGCCCCTTCGACTTCTCCTTCGGCTCCCGCATCCACGGCAACATCGCGGCGCTGCTCGCCGGCACGCCGGCGACGGTGCTGTGCGGGGACTCGCGGACGCTGGAGCTGTGCCGGTACTTCGACATCCCGCACCGGCGGCTCGACACGGCGGCCAAGGACCCGGCGGCGGCGGATCCGGCGCGGCTGTACGAGGAGGCCGACTTCACCGGGCTGATGGGCGGCCACGTGGAGCGCTTCGAGCGGTTCACCGCGTTCCTGGACAAGAACGGGCTGGAGAACACCTTCACCCACGGGGACGGCGGCTCGGCGTTCGAGGAGCGGATGCGGGCGCTGACCTTCCCGGCGGGGGTCCGCCCCTGGAACGACGCGGACCTCGCCTCGCTCACCTCGCGCTTCGGCTGGCTGCACAGCCGTGTCGACGAACTCACCCTCGACAACGACAAGTTGAGGCGCGAGCTGGCGCGGTCGTCCCGGGCCGGCTCCAAGGCCGCCAAGGTCGCCAAGGTGACCGCCGCGGCACCTGCGACCTCGGTCTACCGCCGGGCCCGACGGGCGGTGGGCAGGCCGATCCGGCGGGCGTTGCAGTCGGGACGGTAGCCGCACCCCGGCTCACGCCCCGGCCGACATCTCGGCTCACACCTCGGCCTGCACCCGGCCTGCACCCCGGACACAGCGCGAGCCCGGTTCCCGGCGGAGCCGGGCTCGGCGCCTGTCGGCCGTCAGGCCGCCGCCGCTCCGATGCCGCCCGTCGGCAGGGACCGCCGTATCTTCCGCAGCGCGCGGCGGAAGAAGGAGTTGGCGGCCGCTTCGCGGTAGCCCTCGAAGGCGCGGGCCTCGCGGGGTTCCGCGAGGTAGAGGGAGTCGGGGAGGCCGGCCTCGCGGGAGCGGAAGTGGGGGTAGACGAGGTAGAGCCGGGTGCCGCGCTTCTCCAGGACGGCGGCGGCCTGCTTCTTCGTCTTGACGAACTCCACGACGTCCTTGAGGAGTTCGGGGCGCCCCATGGCCACCAGGTGGAGGCGCAGGCGCTCGTGCACGCGGAGCCGGCGGGCGACCTCCGGGGTCCAGTAGGCGTCCATCAGCGGCCTGGCCAGCTCAAACTTGTGCCGCCGGACCTCCTCGCTGTCCTTGAGGTACTTCGGGCCGAACTGCGGCAGCAGGGTGATCAGGAAGGGCCGGACCATGAGCGTGTCGCGCTGGGGACCCGCGGGCACCATCTCGGCGATCAGGTTCATCAGGGCCCGCGCGGAGTCGAAGCGGAGCGTGTAGCTGCCGCTCTTCGTGACGTGCTTGCCGTCCTCGCGGCCCACCAGGTAGTAGCAGGTGTAGTCGGCGAGTACGGAGACCCCGTCGGCCCGCAGATACGCCTCCATCGTGAACAGCGCGTCCTCGCCGGTCCACAGGGACTCGTCGAAGCGCATGCCGTTGCGTTCGAGGAGCTCACGGCGGAAGAGCTTCTGGGCGCTCAGCGTGAACTTGATGTTGGAGGAGTAGACGTCGGTACGGCCCAGCGTCTTGCCCCACATCGACTTGGGCGGTGTGCGGTTGATCCCCTCGACGCGGCCCAGGACCACGTCGGTGCCGTTCTTGTCGGCCATGGCGACCATGCGCTCCAGCGCCTCGGGGCCGAGCCGGTCGTCGGCGTCGAGGAAGAACACGTACCGCCCGGCCGCCTTGCCGAGGCCGACGTTGCGCGGGCCGCTGGGGCCGCCGGAGTTCTCCTGCCGGATCACGGTGACCGGCATGGAAACGCGGGCCGCGAACTCCTCCAGGCACTCCCCCGTGCCGTCGGTCGAGCCGTCATCGACCGCGATGACCTCTACTCGGGCCGGGTCCAGGGTCTGGGCCTCCACGGACGCCAGGCACTCGACCAGGTACGGCATCGCTTCGTACGCCCCGATGATCACAGTCACATCAGGCTGCGTCACGACGGTCACGTTTCCCCCTTGTCAATGGAACATTTCCCCCGTTTCAGCTCAATCGCAAACAGTTAGACGGACACCGGTGGGAAGCGGTTGCCTCGTCAGGGGCATTGAGTGACGCAGGTCACAGGAAGAGGTGACCTACACGGGGCACAGCGGGCCGCACCGGACAGTACGGAGTCGCGGTAAGAGTTGCTCAGGGGCAGTACTCAGGGGCAGTAAGAACCGGGCAAGCGGACGGCCCCCGAGGAGTGCTCCTCGGGGGCCGTTCCCTGTGTCCTGGCGGGGCGGTCAGCCGGTGGTCACGCTGTCCGTGTCACCCGCGGACGACCGCCGCTGTCCCGGCAGCACGTTCGCCAGTTCGGCGCCGCCCTCGCCGTCTGCAGCGGCACGGGCCGCCTGGCCCACGTTGCGGGTCTCGGCCTTGAGGGCGAGGTCCGCCACCGCGGTGTTGAACTGGTCGATGGACTTCGGCTCGTCCGGGCCCAGCAGATACTGCTTGAGTTCCCTGCGGTCCTCGGCCAGCGGGTCGGCCGAGGGGTCGCGGACCGCGTCCAGCAGACCGCCCAGCTCGCTCGCGCTGTTCGACAGGATCACCGCGGCGCGCACGGCCGTGTTCTGCCGCTTGAACTCCTCCACGCCGAGGTCGGCGGAGTCCGTGACGGCGTACGGCTTGCCGCTCGCGATGAAGTCGGAGACCACGGACGAGATGTCGGAGACCATCGCGTCGGAGACGTTGAAGCAGTCGTACAGACGCGGCTCGGCACCGGTGATGACGCGGTGCTCGTGGCTGGGGAACGAGCGCCAGTAGGCGGCGTTCCACTCGCCGCGCAGCCGGGCGATCTCCTCGTGCTTCTTGACGTCGACCAGGCCGTCACGGGTGGCCTCGGCCTCGTCGCCCTTGTCGCCGCCGGAGCCGGACAGCTCGGCGATGCGGGCCTCGATGCGGGTCAGCTCGGCCTTGGCCTGCGTCTGGGCGGCCGTGTCGACGGTGAAGCGGGAGTCGGCGGCGCGCTCGGCGGCGGCCTTCTCGACCAGGGCGGCGATGCGCTTGTGCGCGGCCCCGGCCTCGGCGCTGACGGTGCCGGTGAAGGGATGGGGCTTGTACAGGACACGGACCGGCGGGTCGGCCTTGATCAGCTTCTTCACGATGTTCTCACCGGCGAGCACGACCGAGGTGTTGCCGGGGTTGCCGTCCCAGCCCTCCCAGGTCGGCGCGTACAGCACGGTGGGTATGCGCCCCTCCGGCACGCCCTGCCAGGTCTGGATCGGGGCCAGCTGCGGGCGGCCGACCTCGGCGATGTCGTCGTCCCGGACGCCGACGTCGGCGATGGCGTAGCGGTCGCGGCCCGCCCGGCCCGCGGTCCACACCTCGTCGTACACCTTGCTGAACGGGTTGACGCTGGCCAGCTTGTCGCTGTCGCCGTGGCCGATGAAGACGTGCTTCATGGTCGGGACGCGCAGCAAGTGGATGTTCTTGCCGACGTTCGCGGCGTAGAGGGCGACCCGCACGTTGGACAGGTCCAGGTTCATCAGGTGCACGCCTCCGGGCACGCAGATGACGGGGACCGTGGTCGGGGCCAGGTTGTTCAGGATGACGCGTTCGCGAAGGATGATCAGCGGCCGGGTCTCCAGCTGCTCCATCGTCTCCAGCCACATGTTGACCTGGTACGCGGAGTCCCTGGAGCCGGAGAAGTAGAGCACCGTCTCCGGCTTGTAGGCGGCCAGCCAGTCGTCGACGGCGACCAGCACCTTCTCGGCCTTCGGCGGGGTCTTCCTGCCGCGGACGTACGGCATGAGCGCGAGGACGTAGAGGCAGCCCAGGGCGATGGTGATGCCGATCCCGACGAAGCCGGCGACGGCCGAGTCCGCGACCGCCGAGACCAGCAGGCCGGCGACGGCCGCGAGGTCGAGGTGGAGCATCTTCTCCGCGGAGCGGTGCAGCAGACGGCGCGGCGGGGCGTCCGGGATCCGGATGCGGGACTTCAGGTCGACGTTGCGGGTGGCGACCGGCATCCGGCGGCGGTTGCGGATCAGGGTGACCAGCGCGCCGTGCGGGGCCTGGAGGCCGTAGAACGCGATGAAACAGGCGATGGCGCCGTAGAAGATCAGATTGTCCGAGAGGGACAGCCGGGCCAGCAGCAGGATCAGCAGCAGCTGCCGGATCAGGAAGCGGATCGACAGACCGGCCCGCACCTTGCTGAGGCGGTTGATCAGGTAGCTGCCCTTGCGGTGCAGATAGTGGTCCGCCAGGTACGTCACGGCGGCCGCTGCCGCGAAGGCGTAGACGCTCGGAACGAGCGCGGCCAGCATGAGGGCGGGGAAGCCCAGCATCACGAGGGCCGCAGCGGCCAGCTCGGCCGCGCTGCCCACCCGGGCGACGCGAATAGCGGTGGATATCAAAGGATAACCTTGCTGACAAAAAGGCCGGAATGTGACCTTGCGGACAATTTGCTGAAGATGCGGACGATCTGTGAGCTTTACAGATTCAGGCCTCTGTGAATGCTCCGCGAACGCGCAGCCACAGAGGCCTGAATTACAGATGCCTATTTGATGTTGATTATGCCACGCCGTCCTGACGGTCCAGGACGCTGGCCAGCGCCTGCTCGAAGCCGGAGGCCTGGCCGGCCGACGCCGTCGGGTCCTGCTGGCGGACGTCGATGACATGACCGGTCAGCTCGGACAGCAGCACGTCGAGCGAGGTGCGGGCGACGGCCTCGGAGGAGAGCAGGGTGCCCGAGGGCTCCTGGCCGAACGCCTTGGTGCGCATCGGGGTGGCGGTGCGCTCCGGGTTGATGCAGTTGACGCGGATGCCGTCGCCTGCCCACTCGTCGGACAGGGCCTGAGTGAGGTTCACCATGGCGGCCTTGGTGGAGGAGTAGAGGCTGTACTCGGCGCGGCCGCGGGTGTAGCTGCTGGAGGTGTAGAGGAGCAGCTGGCCCTTGGTCTCGGCCAGGTACTTGTACGAGGAGCGGGCGATCTGCACCGGGGCCAGGTAGTTGACCTTCAGCGCCTCCTCGATGGTGGCGTTGTCGGTCTCGGCGAGCTTGCCGATGCGCAGCACGCCCGCGGTGTTGACGACGTAGTCGATCCGGCCGGTCTCCGCGTACGCCTTGGACAGCGCGTCGTCGACCTCCTCCGGGTTCTCCACGTGGGTGCCGGTGGTGGAGCGGCCCAGCGCGTACACGGAGGCACCGTAGGACTCGGCGAGTTCGGCGATGTCCTTGCCGATGCCGTACGAGCCGCCGAAGATCACGACGGTCTTGCCGGTGAGGAGCTCGCGGTAGGCCTCCTCGCCGTTCTGCTCCGGGGCCGCCGTGGAGGCGAGCTGGAAGAGCTTGTCGGCGATGAAGACGTCGACCGGTTGGGTCACCTTCATGTTGTACTCGTCGCCCGCGACGACGTGGATCGGCACGTCCGGCAGGTACTTGAGCACGACGGAGCAGTCGTCCGTGGCCTGGAAGTTGGGGTCACCGGCCGCCACCTCGTAGGCCCGCTTGATCGTGGAAAGCTTGAAGGCCTGCGGCGTCTGGCCGCGGCGCAGCCGGGAGCGGTCCGGGATCTCGGTGATGAACTCGCCGTCCTCGCCGTGCGTGCGCGTCACGATGATGGTGTCGGCGGACGGGATGGCGACGTCGACCGCCTGGAAGCGCTGCAGCGCGACGACACAGTCGTCGATGACGCGCCGCGACAGCAGGGGGCGTACGGCGTCGTGGAAGAGGACGTTGATGTCCTCGCCCTCGGCCAGGCCCTCACCGAGGGCCGCGATGGCGCGCTCGGTGGTCTCGTTCCGGGTCGAGCCACCCTCGATGATCTTCTTGACCTTGGTGAACCCGGCCTTGGCGACGATCTTCTCGATGTCCGGCACGTAGCCCGGCGCCATCAGCACGATGACGTCGTCGATCGACTCGGCGTTCTCGAAGGTGGTCAGGGTGTGCTCGATGACTGCCTTGCCGGCGATCTTCAGCAACTGCTTGGGGATCGACAGACCCACGCGCTGACCGGTTCCACCGGCCAGGATCACTGCGGTGGTACGGGGCTTGGCTATGTGCTGGGACACAGATGACCTACCTTGGGGCGTCAGGGAACTTCGAAATGGTCCCACTTCGGGTTACCGCAGTGCAAGGTGAGCGCCCTTCGCTGCATATGTGCCCGCAACCTCTCATTCACCTTGCACTCCTGGTGATGGCCCCCGTCCTCACGGGGCTCCGGAACTCCCCGTGAATTTGCTGTGAGTAAGTCCACTCTCAGCGGCGCCGGAGGCGCTTGAGACAACGGTGGCCGAGCACCCGGACGAGTTCCTTCGACGACGTCTGGTGCACCGTACGGGCCGGAACCGGGCCGGCGGGCACGGAGGCGGCCGCGGCGAGCACCCCGTACAGCGCCTGTGCCGCCGCCTCGGGGGAGATCCGGGCCGCGGCGGAATCCGGCTCCGGCCGCTCCGGCTGCTCCCCGCGCTCCGACCGCTCCGGCCGCTCCGGCCGCTCCGGTACTGCGGACAGCAGCGAGGGATCACCGAGGACGCGTACGCCCATCGCCGCGATACGCTCCGCCGTCTCGGCGCCGATCGCGGCGGCGGCCTCGACGGCCCACCGGGGCGTGGCGATCTTCACGTCCCGCGGGGTGGGGCTGCACGCGTTCTTCATATGCATGACCGCGCCGTTGCGGACGAGCTTGGAATAGAGCTCCTCGGGCAGTCCATTGCCCCGGAATTCCACATTAAGATTCCGCAGCATTTCGGTCTCGGCGAGGGTAAGGGAGCGATTCGCGGTGTCCGGAACCGGCTGCAGGAGATTCCCGGGCAGTCCGAGCAGCGCCTCGAAGGTGCGCATCAGAGCGTCCCGGTCGCGGTCGTCGACCACGACGACGGTGACCCGCTCCGGGCCGACCGCCCGGGCCCAGCGCTCGACCAGCCGGTCGTGTCGGTGCCGGTGCCAGAAGCTGGGGTTGGGCTTCTCGTACGGGGCCTTGCGGAGCATGTGCTCCAGCCAGTCCTCATAACCCATGCGCAGCCCGTTCTGCACGTACTGCTGCCACTGCGAGGGCATGATCCTCGCCAGCGGGCGCAGCGTGACCAGCACGTGCACGCGTTCACCCCCGAGCTGCTCGACGATCCGCGCGGCGGTCGCGTCGTCCGGGGCGTCGGCGAAGAACTCGCTGCTGATCACCGAGGTGCACCTGCCGGTGTCCTGGACCTGGCGCAGCAGCCGCGTCCAGTGTTTGTCGGTGGGCGCGGTGTCGCCCATCATCGCGGGCCGGGCGCAGGCGGCCAGCGCGGCCTCCATCGGGTGCCTGCTGTGCGCCGGGAACTCGACGCCGTACTCGGGCATCGTCTCCTTCGCGGCGAACAGCGCGCCCTGGATGGCGGTGGTCCCGGTCTTGTGCGGGCCGATGTGCAGCAGCCGGGTACCGGGCGGCAGTGCGGCGGGGGCGTTTCTCGTACAGTCGTTCTCCATGGTCAACGGACGGTAAGAGACTTACCTGAGACTTACCTGAGATCGCCCTGGGACTGCTGTGAGTCTGTTGAGTCCCAGGGCGCTCCCGGAGACCGTCGGACCGGGTTCACGCCGGTCAGACCAGGTTCACGCCCGGTTCGTCCGACTCCACCCGCAGCCGCGCCAGCGTGCTCGCGGTCGCCTGCGGCCCGACCACCGTGTCCACGACACGGACCTGCGCGTCGATGCCGTCACGGCGGATGTCGAAGAGGTGGTAGCCACGGTGGGCGTCGATCACCTTCCAGTGCGGGTTGTCCGCCTTCAGCGGGTCCCACTGGGCGTGGAAGGCGGCCTGGTCCTGGTCACCGTTGCTGGAGATGGAGGTGCCGACGAACTCGGCGCCGACGACGTCGGAGTCCGGGTCGGCGAAGTCCCGCTTCAGGTCACTGATCATCGTCAGGTGCCGGTCGCCGCTGAGCACGACCGGGTTGCGGATGGTCCGGAACTCCTCCAGGAGCGCGTTGCGTTCGCTCTGGTAGCCGTCCCAGGCGTCGTAGTACCAGAGCTTGCCCTCGCCGGGCAGCAGGTCGGTCTCGGCCATCATGATCTGCGAGGCGATCAGGTTCCAGCGGGTCGGGGAGTCGTGCAACCCGTCGAGGAGCCACTCCTTCTGGCCGGCGCCGAGCATCGTCATGGACGGGTCCTGGGCGCCGGCCTGGCTGGTGGCCTGGTCGCTGCGGAACTGCCGGGTGTCCAGCACGTTCAGCCGGGCCAGGCGGCCGAAGTCGAAGCGGCGGTACATCTGGATGTGCGGGCCGTCCGGGATCGCGGTGGCACGGACCGGCATGTGCTCGTAGTACGCCTGGAAGGCCGCCGTCAGCCGGGCCACGAACGCGTCGTGCGACTGCTTGTCGGGGTCCTGCGGGATCTCGCCGGCCCAGTCGTTGTCGACCTCGTGGTCGTCGAAGGTGACCACCCAGGGAGCGTTCGCGTGCATCGCGGCGAGGTCGGGGTCGGTGCGGTACTGGGCGTAGCGGTTGCGGTACTGGACGAGGGTGTACGGCTCGTCGCTGCCCTCGTGCCTGCGTACTCCCGTCGAGGCAGGCTTGGACTCGTAGATGTAGTCGCCGACGAAGAGCACGAAGTCGGGGTCCTGGGCGAGCATGTCGGCGTACGGGGTGAAGTAGCCGTGCTGCCAGTTCTGGCAGGAGGCGAGCGCGACGCGCAGGGATCCGCCCCTGCTGTGCGGGTGGGGCGCGGTGCGGGTGCGGCCGGTGGGCGAGATCTGGCCGGCGGTGCGGAAGCGGTACCAGTAGGTGCGGGCCGGGTGCAGGCCCCGTACGTCCACGTGAACGCTGTGCCCGTACTCGGGTCTGGCCTCGGCGACGCCCCGGCGCACGGTCTTTCTGCAGCGCTCGTCCTCGGCGATCTCCCACTCCACCGGCACCACGGCGTCGGGCATGCCTCCGCCGTTGAGGGGGTCGGGGGCGAGCCGGGTCCAGAGCACGATGCCGTCCGGCAGCGGGTCGCCGGAGGCCACACCAAGGCTGAACACCCCGTCAGGCAACGGGGTTTCGGCCGCGTGTGCGGTGGTCGGCAACCAGAGCTGGGCGGAGGCCGCGACGCCTAAGACGGCGGCACCGGCGGTCAGAAAGCGGCGTCGGTCGGGCGACCCCGGCCCGGTCGCTCGTGTCATCGGTGAACTCCTTTGCCTCGCTGGCCTCATGGACATTCGGAAGCTCCCCCGGCGGGACGGTCCACCCGTTGAACGCGAGCCTTCGCATACATGACAAGTTGGAAGACAACAGGAGACCCGTTGCGCACCGGAAAACCCCGGTGCCACAACGGGTCTGACGGTATATCGGATCGCGGCGCGGACTCAGTAGGCGAATCCGGAGCCGAGCCGCGCGTCCGTCCCGTCGGTGCCGAGCACGGCGGAGCCGAAGGCGGTCGTGCCGTTGGGGGACACCACGGTGGCCGTACTGGAGCGGAAGGACCACACGAAGCCGGAGCCGGAGTTCTCCCCCGGCGCGCCGACGGCGATGTCGGCGATTCCGTCGGTGTCGGCGGCCGTGAGGTGCCCCTGGGCGCCGAGCCCGTCACCGGCGCTGCGGCCGGTGGCCAGGGAGGAGGCGCCCGACAGTCCACGGGGGCCGCCCCAGACGACCTCCAGACAGCCGGAGTCGGTGCCCCCGGAGGCCGTGTCCTCGCCACCGACGCCGACGATCAGGTCGGTGTACCCGTCCCGGTCGAGGTCGGCGGTGGTGAGCGCGCTGCCGAACCGGTCGCCCTTCTCGGCGGTGCCGGGCACGCCCGCGGTGTTCTGGCTGAACACCTTCCTGCCCGTGGTGCTCAGACCGTGCGCCGTGCCGTACAGCACCGCCACGTATCCGGCCTCGGTCCTGCCGCCGACGGTGCCCGAGGGCGCGCCGACCGCCAGGTCCGCGTAACCGTCACCGTTGAAGTCCGCCCGGAGCTTCGCCGTGGCCGGCCCGGCGTCCGCCGCCGCGTGCGCCGCGGGCAGCGCTGCCACGCCGGTCACGGCGAGCACGACGACGAGACCGGTGCGCCATGCCCCTCTGCGCCTGCTCATCTCATTCCCTCCCCTGATGGTGGTACGCCGTCCCTGGTGGTGGTACGTCGTGTCAGTCACCCAGCGAGGCACCGAACCGGGCCTTGGCCGCGGGCAGGCCCACCTTGGCCGCGCCGAACGAGGTGGAGCCGCTCGCGGTGATCCCGCCGGACGTGGCGGAGAAGACCCACACGGAGCCGTTGTCCGCGTTCTCGGCCGGGTCGCCGACGACCAGGCCGTCCTTCTTGTCGCCGTTGGCGTCGAGCAGCGCGGTCTGCGTGCCGAACTGGTCGGCCTTCTCGGCGGCCCCGGGCACCCCGGCGGTGTCCTGGCTGAACGACTTGGCACCGGTGCCGGTCAACCCGTTGGCGCTGCCTCGCAGCACCAGAACACTGCCCGCGTCGGTGATCCCGTCGAAGTCCTCGCCCGGCAGCCCGGTCACCACGTCGAGGTAGCCGTCGCCGTTGGTGTCGCCGATCGACAGCGCCGAGCCCATGCCGTCGTGGTACTCGCCCACGCCCGGCACCCCCGGGGTGTCCTGGTTGATCCACACCGGCTTGCGGGTGGTGGACAGGCCGGCCGGGCCGCCGTAGACGACGCCCAGCGCGCCGCCCTTGGTGGGCAGTTCGACGTCGCTGTCCATCCCGTCGAAGGCGTGCCCGACGACGATGTCGCCGTAGCCGTCCTTGTTGAGGTCGCCGATCGCGATGTCCTCGCCGCCGATGCTGCGGTTCGTGGTGTCCCTCAGCCAGCCCGCCCGGGTGAGGCCGTTCGCGCCGCCCAGCAGCAGGGCGGTCGCGCGGGAGTCGGACTCCTCGGTGCTGTGGGCGCCGATGGCGATGTCGTCGATGCCGTCGCCGTTCACGTCACCGGCCGCGATCATGTTGGCGGCTTCCAGGCCCTCCGGGGCGTAGACGAACCGGTCGGACCCGGCCGCGGAACCGGCGCGGGTGAAGGGGCCGTGCAGCACCGTGCCGCCGTTCCCGTCCTGGGCGCCGTACGCCTCGCCCAGCGTCACCACGTCCGGGTGCTTGTCGCCGTCGACGTCCCCGACGGTGAAGCCGCTCGTCCAGGCCGCCTCCGGCAGCTTCAGCAGCTGCGTCCGCGTGCTCGACAGGCCCTTGGGGCCGCCCCAGTTGACGGTGACGGTGGGGGTCGGGCTGCCGCCGGCGGGTGTCCAGCGGACGTACGACAGCAGGTCCGCGTAGCCGTCGCCGTCGAGGTCGGCGCTCTGCAGACCGCTGCCGTACCCCGACACGGGGGACGCGCTGGTCTCCTTCGAGGCGTCCAGGACCTGCTTGCGTGTGAGGGACAGGCCGCTGGAGGAGCCGTAGAGCACGCTGACGGCACCGGTGCTGGTTCCGGTGGACTTCGTGGCCGGGGCGCCGACGGCCAGGTCGGGGTAGCCGTCGCCGTTGAAGTCGTCGTGCAGGTGCTTGCTGCTGGGGGTGGTCGCCGTGGTGGCGCTGACGACCGGGACCACCAGGGCGCCGGCGACGAGCGCGATACCGGTGGCGATCGCGAGTCTGCCGCCACGGGTGAGGCGGGAACGGCGGTGCGGGTGAGTGGACATGACAGTTCTTTCCTGACGCAAAAGTGTGATCAACGGGCGAAGTCGTCGCCGAGGTTGGCTTCGGTCGCGACCGTGCCGAGCGTGCGCGCCCCGAAGGTCACGGAACCGGCGGCCGTCGGCCCTGTGCCGGTGGACCTGAAGGCCCACACGGCGCCGTCGCCCCTGTTCTCGCCCGCGCCGCCGACGTACAGCTCGGCCCGGCCGTCATGGTTGGTGTCGACCAACGCGGGCGTGCCGAAGAAGTCGTTCTGCTCCGCGGTGCCGGGGACGTTCGGCGTGTTCTGGTTGAAGGACACGGCACCGGTGCCGGTCAGCCCGGACGCGCTGCCCCGGAGCACGGTCACCGCGCCCGCGTCGGCGACGTCACCGACGTTCTCGCCCCCGGCCCCGGTGGCGACGTCCGCGTACCCGTCGCGGTTGGTGTCGGCGACCGAGATACCCCCGCCGAAGCCGTCGCCCCACTCGGTGACGCCCGGTACTCCCGGAGTGTTCTGGGTGACGAGCGCCGTACGGGAGGTGTCGGGACCCGTGGCCGAGCCGTACACGACACCGATCTGACCGCCCTCCAGCAGCGGGTCGTCGATCGTTTCCGGGCCGTCGCCGTCGAGGGTCCGGCCGATGACGAGGTCGTTGTGCCCGTCCTTGTCCACATCGCCGATGCCGAGGCTCTCGCCGCCGCGCAGGATCTTTCCGTCGGCGTTCTTCAGCGTCACGGGCGTGCCGAGGCCCCGCGCCCCGCCCTCCAGGTACTGCACGCGGCGGTGGTACATGTCCGGGTTGGTGAAGTCGTAGTCGGTGTCGTCCTTGACCAGCGCGACCAGGTCGTCGTCACCGTCACCGTCGATGTCCCCCGCGGCGAGGCCGGCCGTCAGGTAGGCGGTGCCGTCCAGACGCAGGCCGGTGGTGCTCGCGGCGCCCGTCGTCCTGTCGAAGGGGCCGTGCAACACGCGGTCGGGGGTCGCGATGTCGAGGTGGCCGTCGGCGTCGAAGTCGCCGATCGCGGTGCCGGTGTCGAGGCGGTCGGCGGCCGTGCCGGTCGCGATGCCGGTGCCGCCGGACAGGCCCCGCGGTCCGCCCCAGACCACGGCGAGGGTGCCGGCGTCGGTGACGTCGCCGACGTCCTCACCGGACGAGCCGACCACCAGGTCCGTGTAGCCGTCGCCGTTCAGATCGCCGGCGGCGACGCTCGCGCCGTAGCGGTCGTTGTACTCGGCGGCGCCGGGGATGCCCGCGGTGTCCTGGCTGATGACCTGCTTGTGCCTGGTGTCGAGCCCGTTCGCGGAGCCGTAGACGACGGCCACGTACCCGGCGCGGGCGTGGCCGCTCACCTTGGCGATGGGAGCGGTGACGGCGACGTCCGCGTAGCCGTCGCCGTTGAAGTCGGCCTGTGGCTTCGCCACGGCGGGAGGGGAGTCGGCGGCGTGCACGGCCTGCGGGGCGGTGACGGCCGCGACGGCGGCGATGGCCGCCGCGAGCCCCAAAGCGCGGCCGGACCTGCGCTTGCTCATGGTGCTCCTGTCGTAGGTGGGGGGAATCAACGCGGGAACTCCCTGCCGAGCCCGGCGCCGCTCGCGGTGGTGCCGAGGGCACGGGGGCCGAAGGAGAACGAACCGGTGGCCGTGACCCCGGTGCGGGTGGCACCGAAGACCCAGACGGCTCCGTCGTAGGCGTCCTCGCCGAGCGCCGCCACGACCGGCTCCTTGCGGCCGTCGCCGTTGCCGTCCACGAGGTGGGTGTTGGCGCCGAACAGGTCGTTGTTCTCGGCGGTGCCGGACACACCGGCGCTGTCCTGGCTGAACACCTTGGTGCCGGCGCCGGTCGACCCGTCCGGCCCGCCGGGTACGACGGCGAAGGTGCCGGCGTTCCTCAGCCCGCCGAAGTCCTCGTACGGAACGCCCGCCAGGATGTCGTCGTAGCCGTCGCCGTTGACGTCCCCGACCGACACCGAGGTGCCGAAGCCGTCTCCCGGCTCGTCGGCGCCCGGCACTCCGGGAGTGTCCTGGGTGATCACCCGGGGAGCGGCGACGGCCGGCCCGTTCCGGGTGCCACGGATGATGTCGAGCTGGTTCGGGCCGCCGACGACGATGTCCGCGTGGTGGTCACCGTCGAGGTCGCCGAGCGCCACCGACGTCCCGGGCACGATCCGGTTGCCCTGCCCGTCCTTGAGGACGACGGGCCGCTGCAGGCCGTCCTTGCCGCCGGGCGCGTAGTCGAGCTCGTAGTAGTAGTTGCCGTCGTCGTCCGAGTCGTAGGAGCGGGCCACCGTGACGATGTCGGTGATGCCGTCGCCGTCCACGTCCCCGGTCGCCACGTCGATCGCGTCCAGGTCGCCGTCGGAGAAGTCGGCGCCGGTCTGGCCGGCGGCGGGGACCCCGTCGCGCCCGAACGGCCCGAAGGACACGAGGCCGTTGCGGGCCAGGTCCTGGTGTCCGTCGCCGTTGAAGTCGCCGGTGACGGTGGTGAAGTCCTGGGACAGGCCGATGCCCTCGGCGGGCAGCACCTTGCCCGAGGCGAACCCGCCGGGCCCGCCCCACAGCACGGTCCGGTTGCCCACCATGTCGTGACCGTTCTGCTGCCACGTCTCGCCCGCGGCCCCGACGACCAGGTCGGTGTACCCGTCCCCGTCCAGGTCGGCCACGGCCAGCCCGGCACCGAAGAGGTCACCCGCCTCGACCGTGCCGGGAACACCGGTGGACGCCTGCGTGTACACCTTCCTGGTCCCGGACTTGAGCCCGGCGGCGGACCCGTACAGCACGGCTACGTAGCCGGCCTTCGCCTTGCCGGCCACCGTCGCGGACGGGGCGGCCACGGCGAGGTCCTCGTAGCCGTCGCCGTTGAAGTCCTGCCGCAGGCTCGTCGTGGCGGGGGCGGCGGTGGCGGGCTGCGCGTGAACCGCGGACAGCACGGTGACGGCGCTCGCTGAGAGCAGGGCGATCGCGACCACAACGGCGCGGCGCGTTCTCGGCGGAATGGTCTTGGGCACGTCGACTCCGGGAATCTGGAGGGAGCTTGACCGCGAAGAGCGCAAGATCCTCATCCGCGATGCCCTGTACGACTCGCCAGAGAGCGAGGGGGTTGCCCTGGAGTGCGTCGCGATTTTTCCCGGCGTTCACCAATTAGTTCAGGCCGAAGCGGGGGCCTGGGGGCGGCAGCCCCCAGGCGGTCAGCCCAGCTCCGTGCGCCTCATTCGAACGGATCGAAGTCGTTGAACTCCCGGAAGGCCTCGTCCCGCTCGGCCTCCCGGTCCCGGCGGCGCTGCGCCGCGGGCCGCTGCTCCTCGAGCCGGTGGTCCTCGCCGCGCCGGCCGAGCATCTCCGCGCCGGCCATGACCGACGGCTCCCAGTCGAAGACGACCGCGTTCTCCTCGGGGCCGATGGCGACGCCGTCGCCGGAGCGGGCGCCCGCCTTCATCAACTTCTCCTCGACACCGAGGCGGTTGAGGCGGTCGGCGAGGTAGCCGACGGCCTCGTCGTTGTTGAAGTCGGTCTGGCGGACCCAGCGCTCCGGCTTCTCGCCGCGCACCCGGAACAGCAGCTCGCCGTCGACCTCCTCGCGCGTGACCGTGAAGCCCGCGTCGTCCACGGCCTTGGGCCGGATGACGATCCGCGTCGCCTCCTCCTTCGGCCTCGCGGCCCGCGCCTTGCCGACCAGTTCGCCGAGCCCGTACGTCAGCTCCCGCAGACCGATGTGGGCCACCGCCGACACCTCGAACACGCGGTAGCCGCGCGCCTCCAGGTCGGGCCGCACCATCTCGGCCAGGTCCTTGCCGTCCGGCACGTCGACCTTGTTCAGGACGACGATCCGGGGACGGTTGTCGAGGCCGCCGTACTGCTTCAGCTCCTCCTCGATGATGTCGAGGTCGGAGACCGGGTCGCGGTCGGACTCCAGGGTCGCCGTGTCCAGCACGTGCACCAGTACGCTGCACCGCTCCACGTGCCGCAGGAACTCCAGGCCCAGGCCCTTGCCCTGGCTGGCGCCCGGGATCAGTCCCGGCACGTCGGCGATGGTGTACACGGTCGCGCCCGCGGTCACGACGCCCAGGTTCGGCACGAGGGTCGTGAACGGGTAGTCCGCGATCTTCGGCTTGGCCGCGCTCAGCACCGAGATCAGCGAGGACTTGCCCGCGCTCGGGTAGCCGACCAGCGCCACGTCGGCGACCGTCTTCAGCTCCAGGACGATGTCCTGCAGGTCACCGGGCACGCCCAGCAGTGCGAAGCCGGGGGCCTTGCGGCGGGCGCTCGCCAGCGCCGCGTTGCCGAGGCCGCCCCGGCCGCCCTGCGCGGCGACGTACGACGTGCCGTGCCCCACAAGGTCGGCGAGCACGTTGCCCGCCTTGTCGAGGACGACCGTGCCGTCCGGCACCGGAAGCACCAGGTCCTGGCCGTCCTTGCCGGAGCGGTTGCCGCCCTCGCCGGGCTTGCCGTTGGTGGCCTTGCGGTGCGGGGAGTGGTGGTAGTCGAGCAGCGTGGTGACCGACTGGTCGACGGTCAGGATCACGTCGCCGCCGCGCCCGCCGTTGCCGCCGTCGGGTCCGCCGAGCGGCTTGAACTTCTCACGGTGGACGGAGGCACAGCCGTGACCTCCGTTACCCGCGGCGACATGCAGTTCGACGCGGTCCACGAAGGTGGTCATGGTGGGGTGCCTCCAGAGACAGATGTACGGGTACTACTTGGTTAACACGCGAAAGGCGGACCCGCCTTCCCGAAAGGGAAGTGAGGTCCGCCTCGCGAAACGTTCGGTCAAGCCGTGAATCAGGAACTGACTCAGGCAACCGGAACGATGTTCACGACCTTGCGGCCACGGTGGGTGCCGAACTGCACCGAACCGGCCTGCAGGGCGAACAGCGTGTCGTCGCCGCCACGGCCGACACCGGCGCCCGGGTGGAAGTGGGTGCCACGCTGGCGGACCAGGATCTCACCCGCGTTGACGACCTGACCGCCGAAGCGCTTCACGCCGAGCCGCTGGGCATTGGAGTCGCGACCGTTCCGGGTGGACGATGCGCCCTTCTTGTGTGCCATGTCTCCTCAGTCCCTTACTTCGCAGCCGCGGGGATCTCAGTGACCTTGATCGCCGTGTACTGCTGGCGGTGGCCCTGACGACGGCGGTAGCCGGTCTTGTTCTTGTAGCGCAGAATGTCGATCTTCTGGCCCTTGTGGTGGTCCACGACCTCGGCCTGGACCTTGATGCCGGCCAGCACCCACGGGTCGCTGGTCACAGCGTCGCCGTCGACAACGAGCAGGGTCGAGAGCTCGACCGTGTCGCCAACCTTGGCAGTGGAAATCTTGTCAACCTCAACGATGTCGCCGACAGCAACCTTGTGCTGGCGACCACCGCTGCGCACGATGGCGTACACGCGGATCTCACTCTCTCGCTCGGGAACGGCACCCCCGCAGTCCAGCCACCCGGCACGCGGGCGGCCTCTCCGGAACACCCAGTGCTCTGGAGGAAGAGGTTTACGGGGATGTGGCGTGTGCAGTGGACACGCCGACGGTCAAGGTTACGGGGCCCGGCCGAAGGGGTCAAACCGGGCCGGGCCCCTTACCTCGTATCAGCTCTCGTCGTCGGCGGCGGCGGAGACCGTGGTCTTCTTCGCCGTCGACTTGGCTGCGGCGGCCGTCTTGGCGGTCTTCGCCGCCTTCTTGGCCGTCGTCTTCTTGGCGGCGACCGTCTTCTTGGCCGCAGCGGTCTTCTTGGTGGCGGCCTTCTTCGCCGTGGCCTTCTTGGCGGTCGCACGGGCCGCCTTCTTGGCCGGAGCCGTCGCCTCGGCCGACTCCTCAGCCGTCGCCTCGGCCGGCCCTTCGGCAACAGGGGCCTCGTCCGCCGCGGCCGCCGGGACGACCACGACGGCCGCCTCCTCGGACGCGGTGGGCGCGGTGGCCTTGCGCACCGCACGGCGGCGCGGGCGGGCCGGAGCGGCGCTCTCGACGGGCGCCTCCTCGGCCGGGGCCGGAGCCTCGGCCTGCTCCACCGGAGCCACCGGAGCCTCGGCCACGGGCGCGGTCTCGGCGACCGTCACCACGGCCGCCTCGGCACTCGCGGGGGAACCGGCCGGCGCGGACACCTTCCGGGTCGCACGACGGCGCGTACGGCCCTTGGGCGCGGCCTCCTCGGCCGGTGCCGCGGCGACCACCGCGTCCTCGACGGCGGCGGGCTCGGCGAGCGCCTCGGCGGCCGGCTCCGGCTGCACCGGAAGCGCGGCCTCCGCCGCGGCCGGGACGGCCTGGGCGGTGGGCACCTCCGCGACCTCCGCCCCGGCGTCCGCCGTGACGGCCTCGCCGCTCACGGCCTCCGCCTTCGGCTGCCTCCTGGGCGCGCCGGCCGGAGCCGAGGCCCGGCGGCTCGCCCGGCGGCGGCTACGGCCGCGGGTGGCCGCGGCCTCCGCCTCGGCGATGCTGCTGTACAGCTCCTCGTCCGGCGCGAAGTCGGGCGCGGGCAGCGCGACAGGCGTCGCGACCTCGGCCACGACCTCCGCCTCGTTCTCGGCCTCCTGCTCGGCGGTCTCGACGGCCTCCGTGACGACGGTCTCGTGCTCGTGCACGTGCCCGTCGCCGCCACGGCCGCGCTTCTTGCGCTTGCCGCCGCCCCCGACAGAGGCCGGCTGCTCCATGTGGACGATCACGCCACGGCCGTTGCAGTGGACGCAGGTCTCGGAGAAGGACTCCAGCAGCCCCTGCCCGACCCGCTTGCGGGTCATCTGGACCAGGCCCAGCGAGGTCACCTCGGCGACCTGGTGCTTCGTACGGTCCCGGCCCAGGCACTCCAACAGGCGCCGCAGCACCAGGTCCCGGTTGGACTCCAGCACCATGTCGATGAAGTCGATGACGATGATGCCGCCGAGGTCACGCAGCCGCAGCTGACGCACGATCTCCTCGGCCGCCTCCAGGTTGTTCCTGGTGACCGTCTCCTCCAGGTTGCCGCCCTGGCCGGTGAACTTGCCGGTGTTGACGTCGACGACGACCATCGCCTCGGTCCGGTCGATCACCAGCGAACCGCCGCTGGGCAGCCAGACCTTGCGGTCCAGCGCCTTGGCGAGCTGCTCGTCGATCCGGTACGTCGCGAAGGCGTCGACCTCGGAGGTCCACTTGGACAGCCGGTCGGCCAGGTCGGGCGCGACGTGGGAGACGTACCCGTGGACGGTCTCCCAGGCCTCGTCACCGCTGACGACGACCTTGGAGAAGTCCTCGTTGAAGATGTCGCGGACGACCCGGACGGTCATGTCCGGCTCGCCGTACAGCAGCGACGGCGCACTTGAGCTGCCGCCGTTCTTCGACTTCTTCTGGATGTCCTCCCACTGCGACTGCAGCCGCTCGACGTCCCGGCGCAGCTCGTCCTCGCTCGCGCCCTCGGCGGCGGTGCGCACGATGACGCCCGCGTCCTCGGGGACGATCTTCTTGAGGATGGTCTTCAGCCGGGCGCGCTCGGTGTCGGGCAGCTTGCGGCTGATGCCGGTCATGGAGCCCTCGGGGACGTACACGAGGTAGCGGCCCGGGAGGGAGACCTGGCTGGTCAGGCGGGCGCCCTTGTGGCCGATCGGGTCCTTCGTCACCTGGACGAGCACGGACTGACCGGACTTCAGGGCGGACTCGATGCGACGCGGGCCGTTCGCCATGCCCAGCGCCTCGAAGTTGACCTCACCGGCGTAGAGGACCGCGTTGCGGCCCTTGCCGATGTCGATGAAGGCGGCCTCCATCGACGGCAGCACGTTCTGGACCTTGCCCAGGTAGACGTTGCCGACGTACGAGGTCGACTGCTCCTTGTTGACGTAGTGCTCGACGAGCACGCCGTCCTCCAGGACGCCGATCTGCGTACGGTCGCCGTTCTGGCGGACGACCATCACGCGCTCGACGGCCTCGCGGCGGGCCAGGAACTCGGCCTCGGTGATGATCGGAACGCGGCGGCGCCCCTGCTCACGGCCTTCCCGGCGGCGCTGCTTCTTGGCCTCCAGACGGGTCGAGCCCTTGATGGACTGCACCTCGTCGGACGGCTCGGTGGGCTTGCGGGGCTCGCGGACCTTGACGACCGTGCGCTCCGGGTCGCCCTCGCCGGGCTCGGCGTCGGTGGAGGTGTCACCGGCGCGACGGCGACGACGGCGACGACGGCGGCTGCCTGCGGTACCGCCGGCCTCCTCGTCGTGGGCCTCCTCGGCGTCCTCTTCCTCCTGCTCGGCGGTGTCCTCGGTGTCCTGCTCGGCCTGCTCGGCGGCGAGTTCCTCGGACTCGGCGTCCGCGCCCTCGCCGTCGGCGGCCTCGCCACGGCGACGGCGACGGCCGCCACGGCGACGGCGACGACGCGCACCGCTCTCCTCGGCCTCCTCGCCCTCGGCGAAGTCCTCGACCGACTCCTCCGGCTCCTCGGCGTCTTCGGCCTGCTCAGCCTCCTCGGCCTCGGCCTCGGCGGGGGTCACGACGGCCTCGGCCTCCTCGCCGTAGCCGGCACCCCGGCGGCGGCGACGGCGGCGCGCTCCGGCCTGCTCCTCCGGGAACTCCTCGGACTCCACGGCCTCCACGGGCTCCTCGGCCCCTGCCGCCTCGGCGGCGGCTTCGGCGGCGGCCCGCTGCGGCGTCTGGAACATCGGCTCGGTGAACACGGGCGCCTGGAACACGGCCACGGCGGGGCGCGACGGACGCCGGGACTCGGCCTCCGGGGTCTCCTCGGCGGCGGGCTGGCCGGCCTGCGGCGCGGGCTCGGAGAACCCGGACGCGGCCTGCCGCACGACCCGGCGCCGGCTACGACGCGGGGCGCCCTCTTCGGCGGCCGCTTCGACAGCGGGAACCGTCACGGGCGCGGCGGCCTGGGCCTCGGCGGCGACGACCGCCGCGGGCTGGGCGGCCTCGGGCTGCTCGGCCTCCTCGGCAGCGGGCGCACCGGCGGGCGCGGACACACGGCGCGTGGCCCGGCGACGGACGCGACGCGACGCGGCCTCCTCGGTGGTGACCTCGGCGGGAGCCTCGGCGACTTCCGCGACAGGGGCGGTCTCCGCCGCTTCGACGGCCTCCACGGCCTCGGCGGACGCGGGCGCACCGGCGGGAGCGGACGCACGACGGGTCGCACGACGACGCGTACGAGCAACAGGCACGGCCTCTTCGACGACGGCAGGCGCCTCGACGACCTCGGCCTCGGCCTCGGCCTCGGCCTCGACAACCGGAACGACCGTCTCGGCCACCTCGGCAGACACCGGCGCACCGGCAGGCGCCGACGCACGACGCGTCGCACGACGACGCGTACGAGCAACAGGCGCGGCCTCCTCAACCACGGCAGGCGCCTCTAGAACCTCAGCCTCGGCCTCGGTCTCGGCCGCCTCCGCGGACGCGGGCGCACCGGCGGGAGCGGACGCACGACGCGCCGCACGACGACGCGTACGAGCAACAGGCGCGGCCTCTTCGACGACGGCAGGCGCCTCGACGGCCTCGGCCTCGGCCTCCGCGACGTCGGCAGTCTCCCCGGCCGGTATGGCCGGCACGGTGACCTCGGTCGTGGCCTCGGCCTCGGCGGGCGGGCCCGCCGGGCGGGACGCGGCACGACGCCGCCTCCGCGGCGGCAGGGTGTCGCTGGGGGTGTTCAGTTCGGAGCCCGTCAAGGACTCTGCGGATTCGGTCGGTTCGAGCATGCGGGCGTTTCTCCCGTCGGGCTCCCGGGCGCCGCGCCTGGTCCGGCGTCGATCGGGTCGATCGACCGCCGTTGACGTCCGCGGCCCGCGCGATGCGCGATGGCCGCCGTCCGGGGCGCGGGCGCCACACGGGAGCTTTCCGTGTCCTGTCTCGTCGGTTCCGTACGCCATGTCGCGTACGGCCTGGCGAAAGTCTTCTGGTCGGTGCGCTGCCCGACCCAGGTGGCTCCCGAGTACGAGGGCGGCGCTTCGACGCCCGTCCCTACGCGGAACCTTCCGGCACCGGCGCCGTCGCGGCGGCAGTCGCGGCGGCCGGGTGTGGCTCGGTCGCTGCTGCCTCGCGGTCGGGCGCGAGCGGGTCGGTCACCGTGCCGGTCTCTTCATCGAACAGCCCCTGCGCCAGCCTGGTCACCGCTGCGGGGACCGGCGGCGCCAGGTCGGCCACGGCGCGGAGACCGGACAGGACGTCGTCGGGTCGTACGGCAGGCGTCACGTGCCGAACAACCAGCCGCAGTATCGCACAGGGCTGGTCGGTCGGCCTATCAGCCTGCGAACTGTGCTTTTCCTCATTCCGCAGGCTCTCCAGGCTCACGACGGCGGAACGGGCGTCGAAAGTACGGACGCCGTTCTTGGTCGTGCGCTGCACTTCGACGGTCTCGGCCTTGGTGAAGGCCTCAACCGCGCGCTCGGCGTCGGCCGGGTCGACGCCGTCCAGCCGCAGCTCCCACACGGAAGCCGTCAGCCGGTCGGCGAGTCCCGACGTCCGCGCCTCGACCGCGTCGACGATGTCGAGCCCGGCGGGCATCGACTCGTCGAGGAGGACACGCAGCGTCTCCGGGTCGCGGACCGCGGCGAGCCCGATTTCCAGGTACTCCGCCTCACTGCCCGTGCCGGTGGGTGCGGCATTGGCGTACGACACCTTCGGATGCGGCGTGAACCCCGCCGAGTACGCCATAGGCACCTCGGCACGGCGCAGCGCACGCTCGAAGGCGCGCTGGAAGTCACGGTGGCTGGTGAACCGGAGGCGGCCGCGCTTGGTGTAGCGCAGTCGGATGCGCTGCACTGTGGGTGCGGGCGGCGGGCCTTCGGGCTGTCGCTTGCCCAGTGTCCTAGTCCTTCATGAGAGCGGTCGTACTGCTACCAAGAGTACGTGTCTCACGGCCCGTGGGTTCCCGCCGGGCCACCTCCTCCGGTCGCCGGGGTTCCCCGAACAGCATCCGCCGGACGTCGGCCCGTGCCTGCCGTACGGTCTCGCGCGCGGAGGCCAGGGCCTGCCGGGTGGCCTGCCCCACGGCACGCGCGGCCTCGGCCGCGGGCCGCAGCACGACGTCCCGGACGACGTGCCCGACCGGCGTGAGGACGGTCCGGTACACCCACCGCACCGGCTCCACGAACATCCACCGGAAGAGGGTCCCGAGGAACCGCCCGACGGCGAGCGAGACCCGCCCGGCGACCCGCCAGGCGTGCCCGAGCGCCTCCCCGATCTCCCGCGCCACGACGGCGAGGACCCGGCCGACGGGCACGAGCACCCAGCGCCACAGGGCGAGGGCGGGCAGGACGAGGAGGACGCGTGCCGTCCAGTACAGGACGGCGCCGATTCCGGTGACGACGGCGCTCACGAGCCATGCCAGCGCCCGTCCGACGGGTGCGAGGACCCACTCGTACAGCCACTTCGCGGGTACGACGAGCAGGTACCGCACCAGCCAGGCGACGGCGGTGTACGTGCCCGCCCCGACGGCGGCGAGCACGATCCCGATGCCTTTCAGCAGCCAGGCGATGCCGTGCCCGACCGGCGCGAGCACGCGCGCGTACAGCCACTCCAGACCGGCCCCGATCCCGCGCACGACCCAGGCGATGCCGTGCCCGACGGGGGTCAGCACGTACCGGTACAGCCAACCGAGCGGCACGACCACGAGCACGTGCCCGAGCCATCCGAGCGCCTTCGCGACGGGTACGACGAGGTACCGCCACAGCGCCACGAACGGCCATACGAGGACGGCCCGGCCGATCCACAGCAGCGCCCGCCCGAGCGGACGCAGCACGGTGCCGGTCAGAAACCGCCCCGCCACGACGAGCGCGTCCCACGCCATCCGCACGGGCACGACCAGCACGAACACGACGATCCGCAGCGGAATGCGGAGCGCGACGACCAGGCACCCCTCGGGTTCCTCACGCGGTCGTACAGCCCGGTTCTCGGGCGTCTTTTCGAACTCCATGCCCAGGTAGACGCGTCAACCCCCCTGTCCGGATCCAGCAGCGCTGCTTCACGGCCCACGGTGCCGTCCCGGGTGCGTCCCGCGGAGCGGACTCATACGGTGGGAGAGGTGGTCCGGGCCTTCCAGGGGGCGTCCGTTCGGCGTAGCGGGAGCAGCCATGACCCACCGGTTCAGCAAGAACGAGCAGTTCAACTACGAGATCCTGCTCGCCCTGGGCTCGGCGTGGCGGCGGGGCGCCGACGTCGGCGAGGTACTGGCCACCGCCTCCGCCGTGGCGGACGGCGACGGGGAGACCTGGTTCGCGGCCTGGACCGGACTGGCCCGCAGAGTCCGGGAACAGGCCGACAGGAGCGCGGCCGAGGAGCGTACGGTCAGCGCCCGGGACGCCTACCTGAGGGCGGCCGGGTACTACGGCACCGCCCTCGTGGCCGTCGACGCGCTCGCGGACGCCGAGGCGCGGCTGCGCGAGGTGTTCACGGCGCACCGCGACTGCTTCGACCGGTTCCTGCAGGCCTGTGACCCGCCCGCGGAGCGGGTCTCGATCCCGTACGAGACGGGGTGGCTGCCCGGGTACCTCGTCGGCCCGCCCGGCGATCTCGGACCGCTGCCCACGCTGATCGTCAACAACGGCAGCGACGGCCCGATCAGCAGCGCCTGGACGCTGCTCGGGGCCCCGGCGGTGGCCCGCGAGTACCGGGCTCTGCTCTTCGACGGGCCCGGCCAGCAGTCGATGCTGTTCGATCGCGGGGTGACCTTCCGGCCCGACTGGGAGCACGTCATCACCCCGATCGTGGACTTCCTCCTCGAACGCGGCGACGTCGACCCCCGGCGGATCGTGCTGGCCGGCGTCAGCCAGGCCGGCTACTGGGTTCCCCGCGCACTCGCGTTCGAGCACCGGATCGCCGCCGCGGTCGCCGACCCCGGCGTCGTCAGCGTCGCGGACGGCTGGTGGCACAACCTCGGCGGGGACCTGCGCGCCCTGTGGGAGTCCGGCGACCGCGCGGCCTTCGACCGCGTCATGACGGAGGCCCTGGACGGGGACCCGGAACTGGCCGCGATATGGCGCCGACGGGCCAAGCCGTACGGCATCGACTCGCCCTTCGACCTGCTCACCGAGGTCTCCGCGTACGACGTCACGCCGGTCGTCGGACGGATCACCACCCCGCTGCTGATCACCGACCCGGACGGCGAGCAGTTCTGGCCGGGGGCGTCGCAGCGCCTGTACGACGCGCTCCCCGGTCCGAAGCACCTGGTCCGCTTCACCGAGGAGGAGGGCGCGCACCTGCACTGCGAGCCGCTGGGCCGTGCCGTGTTCGAGCAGCGTGTGTTCGACTGGCTGGACGCCCGCCTCGCCTCGGTCCAGCACCCCTAGGGCCTGTTGTCAGCTCCCGAGGTGGCCGAGCACCGTGCGCACGGCCCGGGTCACGGCCTCGCGGGACTCGTCCGTCCGGTTGTAGATCTCGAAGCCGTGGACGCCGTGCGGCACGTCGATGATCTCCATCGGGGCCTTCGCCTCCTCCGCCGCGTTCACGAACCTCTCGACCGTGGCGGCTATCTGCGGCGTCTCCAGACCCGCGCGGGTGAGCACGAGGGGCGGCAGTGTCCCGCCGTCGGCCGGGAGCGCGCCGACCGGGCTGAACCGCTCGTCGACCGCACCCCAGCCCGGAAGCGGCGCCAGGACCGGGTAGTTGAGGGCGAGGCAGCGCAGCCACGCGGGCCGGGCGGCGAACCAGTCCGCGGCGAGCAGTCCCCCGCCGGAGAAGAACCACAGGGCGATCCGGTCCGGATCCACCCGGGGGTCGGCCCGCAGCAGTTCCACGGCCCCGGCCACGTCGTCCGCGGCCCGCGCGTACTCGGTGATGCCGTACAGGCGGTGCTCCACGACGGCACCCACCACCCCCAGGCTCGCCGCGTGACGGGCGTACCCGAGGAAGAACGGCGAGTCGCGCGGTCCGGGGTCGGCGTCGCGCGGCACCGGACCGCCGTGCACGAACAGCACGGCCGGCCTCGGCCCCGCCGCCCGCTGCGGCAGGTGCAGGTCCAGGCGCCCGTTCCGCACCCGCGGCAGCTCCGGTACGTCGAGCAGGAAGGGCTGCGCGGACGGCGGCTCGCACTCGGGCAGGGTCAGCCGTCGCCCCTCCCCCGCCGCCGCGCGGAGCAGCACCTCGGCCAGCTCCTCCGGGCGGGAGAGCATCGGCCAGTGGCCGGTGGCCAGTTCGAAGAAGCCCACGCGCGGATCGGCCAGCTTCCGGAACTGCGGCGGACCGTAGCGCACCAGCGCCTCGACCGTCTCGATGTTCGTCCCGCCCACCGTGCACAGGATTCCGCTGGTCGGCACGGCCTCCGCGGCGCCCGTCAGCCACAGCGGCCGCGTCAGCGTGCGCGGCGGCTGCGGGGCGGACAGGCTGCTCAGCAGCCGCAGCCGCTCCGCCGACAGCCCCTCCGTGCTGCCCCACCGCTGCCACTCCTCCGGCTGCGGCACCGGGACCGGCCCGGGGTCGCCGTCCGCGCGCAGCCGTTCGTGGACCGCCGGGTCGGGCACCAGGGCCAGCGCCGAGTCGCCGTCCTGCGGCAGCCCGGCGTCCAGGTACACGATGCGGGCGACCCGCTCCGGACGGCGGTCGGCCGCGCCCAGCACCGGGTGGATGGCGTAGTCGTGGCCGACCAGCACCACCTCGGGCGCGGCGAGGGAGTCGATCGTCCGGACCACGTCCTCGACATGCGTCTCCAGATCGGCCCCGGGCTCCCGGCTCAGCGACACGGGGTGCGCCTCGGCACCGGACTCCCGCAGCGGGCCGGCCACCTCGCTCCAGATCCGTCCGTCGGTGAACGGGCCGGAGACCAGGATGAACACGGACATCAGCACCTCCAGTGGGTGAGTTCGTCCCGGGTAACCTAGGAACTCCCCCTGAGGGAGGTTCAACTGTTGTCCGCAGACGGCACCCTGAGCATCGGTGAGCTCGCCGCACGGGCGAGGACCACGGTCAAGACCGTCCGCTTCTACTCCGACCAGGGCCTGCTGCCCGAAGCCGGCCGAAGCGGCGGCGGCCACCGCCGTTACGGACCCGAGGCGCTGACCCGGCTGCGCACGATCCGTTCGCTGCGCTCCCTCGGCGTCCCCGTTCCCGAGATCGGGCGCGTGCTCGACTCCGGGGACTCCCTGGAGGCCGTGGTGGCACGTCGGCTGGACGACCTCGGCACCGAACTCGCCGCCCTGCGCTGGCGGGAGGCCGCGCTGCGGGCCCTGCACGAGGGCACCCCGGATCGGCTGGCGGAACGCCTGGACCTGATAGGCGCGGTCAGCGTCCCGCCCAGCACGTCCGCGCTCGCGCACTACTGGCGCCGCCTGCTGCCGGTGCGACTCTCCGCCCGCCTGCGCTCCTCGGTCACCGAGGCGGCCGTGCCGCAGCCGCCCGCCGACCCGACCCCGGACCAGGTCCTCGTCTTCGCCCGCCTGCACGCGCTGGTGACGGACGCCACCGACCACTGCCTCGCGTCCCACCGGCCCGCCGTCCCCGAGCACCCGGACCTGCTCTACGACGGTCTGTACGAGGCCTACCAACTGGTGGAAGTCGCTGTGCGGGCCGGCCGCGCCCCCGGCCCGGGCGAGGCCCTGGACTGCTACGCGGCCGCCCACGCCCGCGCCTCGGGCACCCGGGACGACCCCGCCTTCCGCCGCGCCCTCACCGTCCGCCTGGCCGCGGCGGACCACCCGGTGATGGCCCGTTACTGGCAACTGGCAGGGGAGCTGACGCCCGAACTGACGCTCGGCGCGGCGGACCTCTGGCTGCGCGAGGCACTGAGCGCAAGCACGGCTGCGGGCTGAACCGCACGATCCTCGGCGCACATGGCTCAGCACATGGCTCAGCACATGGCTCAGTCCTCTCCCGGAGGGGAGAGGACTGAGAGGTTCGTCCACGCTCGTCGAGTCAGCGGCCGGTCCGCTTCACGGGCGTTCACGGGAGTTCACGGGCGTGGTGGGGCCCTCACGGCTCGGCACTCCGCCGAGCGTGCGCGCATGCCGTGGCCGGCAGCGGGACGAGACCTGGCCGACGAGTTCCCAGAAACACACCAGGGCGGTGATCGGCGGAAGTCCGACCATCACGACCGCCAGGAGGGAACGCGAGGACTGGCTGACGGACAACGCCACCGCCATGGCCGAGGCCGCCAGCAGGACGGACCAGGACCGCCGTGTGCTCCGGCGCTGAACGGTCGCCCGCAAGATGGACAGACCCGCCACGAACCACGGCCCGTAGACCATGAGCGGCCACCAACGCGCCAATTTCGCGGGCAGCACGGACGCGGCGATGCCGTGCAGCTGGCCGTAGGAGTAGGCGATGGACCATCCCAGCATGCATGCCGCGCACACCACGATCGCCGCGATCAGGATCGTGACGTAGGTGACCCGCTGGCCGCCGTCGAGGTAATGGGAATCCGCCCGGAGTCGCCGTCGGCTGTTCCTGCGGTGCTGTCGGCCCAGCGGGGCCTGCGCGGGTTCCCGGCCGGATGCGGTGGACAGCATCTGGGCCAGCTCTTCGTCCAGGTCCCAGCCGTTCGGCGTGATGTCCGGCCGCGCGGCGTTGTCCCAGGGCTGCGGCGTCGGGAAGGAAACCGTTTCGTAGGACGGCTGGCGCAGCGTGTCGTGGCCGTCCCTCAGGGCGTACTGAAGATCGTAGAAACCACTTTCATCATAATTCCTGTCCATTCTAAAACCCTCCCGCGCCGTCGTTCAGAACGTTCCGTCCAGAGCACGGGGTCCGGGCGACACGGGGACGGCACCGGGTCCGCAATACTGCTCCCGCATCACCTTCATATATTCACTTTCCAAATTCCTGATCTTGTCCAGAAAATCATCCAGTAGATCCGAGCAGTGACCAAGATCCCCATCACTGCCCGTCAGCGTGTGGCCCATGACATACGACGGCTGACCCATGGTTCCGCACCCCTCTCTCCCTGTCACGCTCACTTAACGAGCGCATCCGGCGGTCGGGTATCCGGCATTCGGGGAATCGCATCACCCGGAAGGGTCACCCTGGCCGTCGATGACAACATTTACGGGAGAAGGGTTTGAATTAAAGGGTATGAAGGGAAAGGAGCCTGGCATTACCAGTCTGCTTACCCTACTCTGATCAAGGTCGTGGTCCCGTACGGCCGTGGTCCCGTACGAGCCGCTCCGGACCGCCGTCGGCGAGGGTGCGCGAGCCCGGCCCGAACGGCCGGTGCTACGGGGGGCGCCACGGGCGGCGCCGCTCCGGCCGTGTCGGCGACGCCGTAACAAAACGGCTCTAACCAGCAATCACCGCGTCGTGGCGCCGGAAGTTCCAGGCACACTTTGGCTGTTGCTGTCCCGTCATCAAGAGGATGAATCACGCATGATCACGCTCACGAAGGAAGACGGCCCGGCGGATCTGGACGGAGTGACCCACCTGTCCATCGGGGTGTCCTGGGATCCCACCGCCGGCAGCAGCGGCGGTGTGATGGGTGCGCTCCGCCGCAAGACCGGCACCGACCTCGACCTGATCGCCGTCGCCATGCAGGGCAGGGACCCGGTGCGTCTGGCGGGGCTCGACTCCCTCGACCCCATGGGCAACGGGTCCCTGGTGCACAGCGGTGACAACCAGACCGGGCGCGGGGAAGGCGACGACGAGACCGTGACGGTCGAGTTCGCGCGGATACCGAACCAGATCACGACGATCGTGTTCATCGCCGCCGCCTTCAAGAAGGGGAGCTCCTTCCAGAAGGCCCGCAACATCAGCTTCAAGGTGTACGACGCCACCGGGGGCAGCTCCCAGCAGGTCGCCGACATCTGGCCGAGCCTGCTCACCCAGGACAACGGCTGCGCCGTGGCGAAGGCCGTACGCGTCGGCGACAGTTGGAAGCTCGAAGTGATCAACACGACGGGGAAGATCAAGCAGGGCGACGAACACGCCCTGATGCGCTTCGCCATCAGCAAGTAGCACCCGGCAGCCCACGTCGGTCACGGCAGGGCCCTGTGCGCACAGCCGGACGCACACAGGGCCCACCGGCCGGGACCACCCTGACGACCGGGTGCGGTGGCCGTTCACAGCGGGTCCCTCAAGTCGGCACCGGGGTCAAGACCGCTCCTGACTCGGGATCAGATACCGCTCTGCCGCCCGCTCACGTCGCGAGGAGCATGTAGGTGTTTTCGAGTTCGTCCTGCACGACGTGCGCCTCTCCGGCCACCGGTCGCATGAGCAGGTCCTTGCCGGGCGTGTCGACCTGGTATCGCCATCCCTGGGGGAGGTCCAGCCGCTCGCCGAGGCGGGCGAGGGAATCCATCGTCTGGCCGTCGTCCACGATGTGGGAGTAGGCCTGCATGACGTAGGTCCTGCCGTCCGGGGTGAGCAGGCTGTGCACGGGCCTGCCGGCCAGGTACCGGTACTCGGTGTCCCGCTCCACCACGACGTCGGCATAGGACTTCTTCCCGGTGCCGTGCGCCAGGTCGATTCCCGCGGGGATGCGCACCTTGGCGACCCGTCTGGCCTCGATGTCACCGAACCTGGCGGTCTCGCCGACGTCGAATGCGCGAAGCTCGTCGAACAGCCAGAAGCGGGGGCCGTTGAGATAGACCGCCGGCACCCCGAACTGCCGGGCCAGGGACTGGGCGTCCAGGGCTCTCCACTGCTCGACAGGGCAGTCGTTGAGGCCGATGGTGTTGTAGACGGCGGCTTCCAGACCGCCGTCCTCACCCGGGGAGATGAGGAGGATCTCTCCGTACCGGGCATCGCGCAGATCGCCGCGATGAGCGGCCGTCGGAGTCGTCCGGGACATCACTGGTCCTTTGTTGCGTTCTCGATTATTCTGGCATGCAGGCACAACTTCGCCTCTACGAGTATCGCCCGACAGCACCCGGAATCCCGGGCTCGCCGCGAAGTCACTTTTCGAATGCCGACCTTGGCCCGGCCGGGCTAATTCGCGCCCCCTCCTCATGCATTACCTCTCAAAGAGTCGCCTTTTCCTTGATTAGCGTGTCGGACAACGCCGGCATGATCGCCCTTGTTACTGTGCGCCTCGCGGAAATCATCACAAAAGATCGAATCGCGCCGGCTGGCGGTCGAGAGGAAACGGACCATGAACGACTTTTCCCGTCGCGGACTGCTCAAGGCGACGGCAGCCGCCGGCGCCGGCGCTGTCGTCGTCCCGGGCATTACGGCTGTAGAGGCCCCGGGCGCGAGTGCCGCGGTCGAAGGACCCGAGCACGGGAAATGCCCGCCGGCGGAGCTGACCGGCCGCATCGTCCGGCCCGACGATCCTGGGTACACGAAAGACCGCCTCGGCTGGGACCAGCTCTTCTCCCACTATCCGCTGGTCATCGTCTTCGCCCAGAACACCCAGGACGTGGTCAACGCCCTGACGTGGGCGCGGCAGAACGACGTCGCGGTGCGGGTGCGGAGCGGCCGCCACAGCCTTGAGGGCTGGTCGAACGTGGACAACGGCCTCGTGATCGACATCAGCGAGCTGAAGTCGGTCCACATCGACAGCAACGCTCGTATCGCGACAGTCGGCTCCGGGCTCAACCAGCAGGAAGCCGTGACCACGCTCGCCAAGCAGAACTTCGCGGTGACCACCGGAACGGAGGGCAGCGTAGGCCTGTCCGGTGCCACGCTCGGCGGCGGATTCGGCTTCCTCACCCGCTGGCTCGGCATGGCCTGCGACAGCCTGGTGGGGGCCGAGATCGTCGTCCCGTCGGGTGGCGAGTGCGCCAAGGCGATCCAGGCGGACCTGCGCAACAACTCGGACCTGCTCTGGGCGCTCCGTGGGGCAGGGAACGGCAACTTCGGGATCGTCACGTCACTGACCTACAAACTGGCTCCGCTGAAGAGCGTCGCTTATCTGCAGGCGACGTGGACGGGCATCGAGGACCTCGCTGCCATCTTCGAGGCGTATCAGCGTACGGCACCATTCCTCGACGACCGCCTCGGAACCCAGCTCGAGATCCACAGAAACCAAATCCTCCTGTTCGGGGTGCTCGCCGAAGGAACGCCGGAAGAGGCGAAGCAGTTGCTGGACCCGATCCTGTCGATCGACAGCCCCGACGTCATGACTCAGGTCGGTAACTGGGGCGACGTATACACGGACTTCCAGATTCCGAGCAAGCTCGAACCCGCGAACTGGAAGTTCTTCTCGCAGTTCACCAGAAAGCCGTTCCCAGGTGATGCGATCGGCCTGGTCCGCACGTTCATCGAGAAGGCCCCGACGGATGACAGCAACTTCTTCGTCCAGGCTTTCGGCGGGAACGTCAGGAAGAGCCCCCGTGGCGGCACTGCCTTCCCGCACCGCGACGCGCTCTTCTACTCCGAGCCGGGCGTCGGCTGGGGGACTCGTTCGGACCAGCCAGGCGTCTGCGACCCGCTCACCTCGCAGTGCCAGGCCTGGATCGCCGAGTTCAGCCAGGCGCTGCGGCCCTACGTGAACGGCGCCTACGTCAACGTGCCGAACATCGCGCAGCAGGACTGGGAAACCGCCTACTGGGCAGACAACTTCGACCGGCTCCGCAAGATCAAGGCGAAGTACGACCCCGACAACGTCTTCCAGTACGAGCAGAGCGTCCGGCCCGCGTCCCGCTGACCGAGCCGCTGAGCCCCCCTCCCGGGACCGGGAGGGGGGCTCAGTCGGTCGCGCGGTCGCGCACAAGCCTGCCCGCTCAGGCGAAGTGCCGGATGCGCGCGGCCGTCGCGGGCGCGTACGGCAGCCAGTCGTGCACCGATCCCGTCGTGACGAAGTCGGCGACCGCGCTCGCGAAGGCGCGCCCCAGAGCGCGCTGGGCGTCCGCGGGCCTGCCCAGCATCGGGCTGTCCGGGTACGCGTCGAAGGTGTTGAAGAGGAAAGGCAGTTCGCCGCAGTGGGTGGCGCCCAGGGAGTGCTCGTCCTCGGCCGGCTGGTAGTCGAACTGGTAGACGTAAGTCGTATTGCCGCCGGCCGCGTGGTGGTCGGCGATCTCCAGCGCGCCGTCGCGGAACAGCTCATCGGTCTGCACCGCGGTGAAGATCTGCGCCGGCGTCGCCTGCGGAAGCCGGGCGGCCTGCCGGTGGTAGACCTCGTGGGCCCGTCCGCCTATCTGGCCGGTCAGGACGTCCAGCGCGCCGGCGGTGGTGAGGTTCTGGATGCGCGGGTCGAAGGCGAAGAAGGCCGTCGCCTCGTCCCGGGTGGTGCCGATCAGCAGAGCCTTGCCCTCCAGGGCGCCGGCCGCGAGTGCCCGCTGCCAGGCCCGGGGAACACCAGGGCCGCCGAGCACCGGATACATCGGCGGGGCGGCGTTGCCCTGACGCGCGAGTCGCCCCGCGAGCCGGCCGTAGGCGGCCAGCAGCTGCTCAACGGGCAGTGCCCGCAGGGCCTTTGCGGCGTCGGCAGCACCGGGCACGCCGAGCAGCCGCAGGTACGCCTCGGCGTTCTCGGCCGCGTTCTGCGGGTCCTGCGGCCGCAGGCCGAAGGGGCCGCTTTCCAGCAGCACCCGGTCGACGAGTCCCGTTGTCCGCGGATCGAGGGCCAGCGACAGGGCCGAGTACGCTCCGGCCGACTGCCCGCCGACCGTCACGCTGCGCGGGTCGCCGCCGAACGAGGCGATGTTGTCCCGCACCCAGTGCAGCACGGCGGCCTGGTCCTGGGCGCCGAGGTTGGCGGCACCGATCTCCGGCAGGTACAGATAACCCAGCGGTCCCACCCGGTAGTTCGCGGTCACCACCACCATGTCGCCCAGTGCCGCCAGACGACCCCCGTCGTACCAGTCCCATCCGCCGGAGCCGCTGGTGAAGCCGCCCCCGTGCCACCAGACCAGGACCGGGCGGGGCGCCCCGCCATCGAGCGCCCGCAGCGGACTGAAGACGTTGACGGTCAGGCAACCGTCCTCGTTCCAGTCCGGCGTGCGGTGGCCCATCACCTGCTCCAGCCGGGAGGCCGCCTGCGGCACAGCCGGTCCGGCCTGCTCCGCCTCCCTCACCCCCAGCCATCCGGGGTGCGGCTGCGGCGGCGCGAAACGCAGTTCACCGACCGGCGACGCAGCGTAGGGGATTCCCCGGAAGGAGATCGCCTCACCCTCCGCGACCCCCCTGACCTTGCCCCGGTCCGTGTCCTCTGAATGAAACAGACAGCCGGATCGCGGCCGCGATGCTGGCCGCCCCGCGCGCCTCGTGGCGCACGGTCGGCCACGTCCTGGGCATCTCGGAGCGCACCGTGGTGCGCCGTGCCGCACCGCTGTTCCACGACGGAACGCTGCGTGCCACAGCCGTGCGCAACCCCGCGTGCTTCCCCGATCTGATTCCGCTGGCCCTGCGCATCCGGTGCCGGCCCAACCGGATCAGCGCCATCGCCGCCACCCTGGCCCGCCGCCCCGACACCGTCTGGGTGGACGTCCTCGGCGGCGGCGACGAAATCTGCACCATCCTGTTCCTGGACGGACCGGACGCACGCAACAACCTGCTGCTGCGCGACCTCCCCGCCACCCCCGCGGTCCAGTCGTGGACCTCTCACGTTCTCCTGCGGGTCTTCCCGGCCGCCTTCGACTGGAGCGGCGGCCTGCTCTCGGAAGCCGAGCTGACCGGCCTACGGCCCGGCATGCCTGCGGCCCCCACCCGCCCCGCCTTCCTCCCCGTCGACGACCAGTTGATCGCCGCGCTGGTCGAGGACGGGCGAGCCTCCTACACCGACCTCGCCCGCCGCGCCGACACCACCGCCCTCACCGCCCGCCGCCGGCTGGAGGCACTGGTGGGCGGTCAGGTCCTCCGACTCGCGACCGAAGTCGATCTCGCCCGGCTGGGCATCCGCGCCGAGGCACTCCTGTGGATCACCGTCGCACCCGGTGGGCTGGAGGAGACGGGCCGGCAGCTCAGCCGTCACCCACAGGTCCGTTTCACCTCGGCCACCACCGGCCCGGCCAACCTCCTCGTGGCCGTCGCGGCAGCCGACCTGAACGCGCTCTACCTCTTCCTGAGTGACACGATCGGCGCCCTCAAGCACATCTCCACCATCGAGGTCACCCCCATCCTGACCGGAGTCAAGCGGACCGGTCTGGTCCGTCCGGGCAGCCTCTGAGCCGGCCCGTCCCGGGGTCGGAACCGGGGTCGGAACCGGGGCCACGGGGAGACATGCCTGAGGTGCTGCGGAGCGCCGAGTCCCCCACTCTGGGGACAAGTCCCCCACTCCGGGGATAGGAAGGGGCAACGTCATGCCCAGTACCGGGAGGGTGCCGCCGGAGGGCCTGCTCCGTTCGCGGCGCGGGGACGCCGACGCGGCCCGCCGGCCCGGACGGGCACATCGGCTGGTCACCTCCGCCCGGTCCGCGCACACGCGGGCGGCGACCCGGTTTCCGGTGCTCACCCACCTCGTGGACCGCATGGTGTCGGTGAACATCTTCGACTCCGCCACGCGCCTGGCGGCGCAGTGCTTCCTGACCGCGGTCCCGCTGCTCTTCGTGATCGGGGCGTACGCTCCCCCTCCGGTACGGCACCAGCTCATCACTTCCGTACGTACCGTCTTCGGGGTCACCGGTGCCGCGAACGCCCAGCTCGTACACGCGCTCACTCCCACGACGGGCAGTCTGCGGCAGGCGACCGGCGTGGTGGGCGGACTGATGGTGCTGCTCTCGGCCACCGCGGTCAGCAGGGCGATGCAACGGCTGTGCAAACGGGCCTGGGAGATTCCCCGGGCAGGGACCAGAATCGCCCCCTGGCGCTGGCTGGCCTGGCTCGCACTGTGGCTGGGGGCACTGCTGGTGCAAGGCCCCATGCGCGACGGGTTCGGCGTCGGGGCCTGGCTGGGGATCCCGGTCACACTGCTGGGTCTGACGGGTCTGTGGTGGTGGACCCAGCACCTGCTGCTCGGTGGCCTGATCGGCTGGAAACCCCTGCTGCCCGGCGCGGCGATCACGGCTGTCGCCCTCACCGCGCTGACCGTGACCGCACGGTTGTACCTGCCGCGTGCGCTCAACCACGCCCTCGCCGAGTACGGCCCCCTCGGCTCGGTGTTCATCATGCTGTCGTGGCTGATCGTGGTCTGCGTCGCCGTCGCGATCAGCATCAGCGCGGGCGCCGTCGCGGCCCAGGAACCGCCGCTGGCCCACCGCCTCGGAAGCCCGCTCCCGGTCCGGGACCGGACCGGATGACGGTTACAGGTGCCGGAGTGCGGGCGATGTGAGCGCGGGATACGCTTTTGACGACAAGTTCAGGTTCTCCGGGCGGTTTTACGGACGCCAGTCGCCTTATTCGCGACTTGTTTCCCAAACTTGTTTGCGACTTGTTCGCAACTTGTTCGCGACGGTCAATTCTTTCTGTGGAGACCCGACGAGCGCGGTGCGCCCCCTCGCACTTCACAGGGGTGGGCAACGGCCGAATTCCGTCTCGCGAAGCCTGTCTCACGCTTTGCGCGCCGGAGCAGCGCCGGCTTCCGGGTCCGCAGCTTGCAGTCCCTGTGGAGGTCGGGATGAGAGTTGTCGTTGATCTTTCCCGATGTGAAGGGTATGCGCAGTGCGCGTTCCTGGCTCCGGACGCATTCCGGATGCACGGCGAGGAAGCCCTGATGTACGACCCGAAGCCCGACGACGCCCAGCGCGACCAGGTGCTGCGCGCCGCGGCGGCCTGCCCGGTCCAGGCGATCCTGGTCGACCAGTTGGAGGGACGGGGCGTACCGGCGGAGGCGTCGAAGTCATGACCAGTGCCGACACTTTGCGAGCGTTCAAGCGCGATGGCCGCATCGTGGTCGTAGGGGCGTCACTGGCGGGACTGCGGGCCGCGGAGGCTCTGCGCGGCGAGGGCTTCACCGGATCGTTGACCATGATCGGCGACGAGCTGGGCGAGCCCTACGACCGACCCCCCTTGTCCAAGCAGGTGCTGACCGGGTGGGTGTCCGCCGGGGACACCACGCTGCCACGACGCCGTGACATCAATGCGGAGTGGCTGCTGGGCGTGCCGGCCAGCGGGCTGGACCTCGCGACCAACCACGTCCGGCTCGCCGACGGACGCGAGGTTCCCTTCGACCGGGTGCTGATCTCCACCGGGGTACGGGCCCGGCCGTGGTTCGTGGAGAGCGAGGCGGCCCTGGACGGAGTGTTCGTCGTACGTACCCGCGAGCACGCCGAGAGCCTGCAACGAGCCCTCGCCGCCGGACCCTCCCGCGTACTGGTCATCGGTGCGGGATTCACCGGCTCCGAGATCGCCTCCATCTGCCGGGAGCGGGACATCCCGGTGACCGTCGCCGAACTCGCGCCGGCCCCACTGGTCGGAGCGCTCGGCGCCATGATCGGTGAGATCGCGGCGGACATGCAGCGCGCCCATGGTGTCGACCTGCGGTGTGGCGTCAAGGTCACCCGGCTGGAGGGCGACGCGCAGGGGCACTTCCGCCGTGCCCACTTCGACGACGGCAGCACGATCGACGCCGATGTGGCGGTGGTGGCACTCGGGGGCATCCGCAACACCGAGTGGCTGCGGGGCTCGGGACTGGCGGCGGGTGTCTGGGGAATCGCCTGCGACACGGGCTGCCGCGCCCTCACCCTCGACGGCCTGATCACCGACGACATCTTCGTCGCCGGGGACGTGGCGCGCTGCCCGAATCCGGTCTACGAGTACCGGCTCATCTCGCTGGAGCACTGGGCCAACGCCGTGGAGCAGGCAGAGGTCGCGGCGCACAACATGGTCAGCGGCCAGGCGGACCGCTGGCCGCACCTGTCCATCCCGGTGTTCTGGTCGATCCAGTTCGGCGCCAACATCAAGTCCGTCGGCGTGCCGACCTTCGCCGACGAGGTGGTCGTCACCCAAGGGTCGGTGTCCGACCGCCGTTTCGTCGCCGCGTACGGCTATCGGGGCCGCGTCACCGCGGCGGTGAGCTTCAACAACGCGAAGTGGCTGGACCACTACCGGAAGCTGATCGAGACGGCCGCGCCCTTCCCGCCGCCCTGCCCCACGCCCGACCAGCCAGTCGACATGAAACCGGTGCCCGTCGACTTCCCCGGCCCCACCCTGCTCGCGCGGGGCGCCACAGTGGTCGTCACCGGTCACGACCCTGGTGAGCGGCGGGTCACGGCCGCTCAGTACCACCGGTAGGAGGGAGAGCGAGATGACCACGACCGAGACGCCCGACACGCTGCGCCGGATCCTCGACTACTCCTCCCGGGCCGACCCGTACCCGCTCTACGCCGAACTGCGCGAGACGCCGGTGGCCCGGCAGGAGGACGGCAGCTACGTCATCAGTACCTACCGTGAGCTCACGGACATCCTGCACGACCCGCACCTGAGTTCCGACGTCCGCCATCTGTCGCGTCCGATGCCGCAGGTCGATGCGGAGACCACGCCGGCGTTCATCAACATGGACCCGCCCGAGCACGACCGTCTGCGGCGTATGGCGATGCGTCACTTCGGCCCCCCGCACACCCCGGGGCTGGTGACCGGCATAGAACCCGCTCTGACCGCCACCGTCAGCGGCCTGATCGACGACTTCGCGGGCAAGGAGCAGATCGACATCGTCGACGACTTCGCCTACCCGTTCCCCGTCACGGTGATCTGCCGCCTGCTCGGCGTGCCACGCGAGGACGAACCGAGGTTCCACCTCTGGGTGAACGACATCATCAACTCGATCGACTACGACCCCAGGACCGACCCGAAGGAAAAACTGGACAAGGGCGTACAGGCCCGCAAAGACCTGCGCCAGTACCTCGGCGGGCTGCTGGAGCAACGCCACGGCCGGCCGGGCGACGACCTGTTGACACGGCTGGCCAACGATGACGGGCCGGACGGACGGATGACCGACGCGGAAATCGTCAGCACCGCGAACCTGCTGCTGATCGCCGGCCACGAGACCACCGTCAACCTCATCACCAACGGCATACTGACGCTGCTGCGCCACCCGCAGATGCTGCAGCGACTGCGCGACGAACCGGACCTCGTCGTCCCGCTGGTCGAGGAACTGCTGCGCTACGAGCCGCCCGTGCACATCATTCCCTGGCGGGCGGCGTACAGCGACATCACCGTCGGCGACACCGTCATCCCCAAGGGCTCGCAGATCATGCTCATGCTGGCCTCGGGCAGCCGCGATCCGAACCGTTTCCGCGATCCCGACCGCTTCGACCCCGACCGGACCGACAACCAGCACCTCGGCTTCGGCAGCGGCATCCACCTGTGCTTCGGCGGCCCGCTGGCCCGACGGGAAGCCCAGATCGCGCTGACCGAGCTGGTACGCCGCCTCGACCGCCCCAGGCTGGTCGCCGACCCGCCACCGTACCGGCGAAGCCCCGTTCTTCGGGGTCCGATCCATCTGCACATCGAGCAGAGCGCCGCCTGACCACCCGTCCCGGTCCTGCCCCCCCCGGAGAGGTCAGGCGGCCGAGGGAAGCGCGGCCGACTGGAGCTGCGCGGTGCGGTGCAGGCCCCTGCGATCGTAGAGATGGGTCAGGCCCAGTCCCAGGAGCAGCGAGAACGCGAGCCCCGCGCCGGTCATCGTCCAGGCTCGGGCGAGTCCGGCGTCGAGTCGGCCGCCGAAGTAGAGGATCGACCGGACCCCGTCGAGGACCTGGCGGAACGGTTCGAACTCGGCGAGGAAGCGGTAGAAGGACGGCAGCGCCTGGAGCGGGATGGTGGCACCCGCCGACGGTATGGCGAGGCCGATCAGCACGAGCATCGAGACCAGCGGGCCGGGGGTGCCCAGGACCGCCAGCAGGGCCAGCGCCGTGCAGCCCATCGCCATCGTCACGCAGGCCCCGAAGATCCAGAGCAGCAGCAGGTGCGAGGCGTCGATGCCGATGATCCCGACGGCGGCGCCCATCGCCAGCGCCGAGGTGACCGCGGAGACTCCGGCCATGAGTGCGCAGCCGGCGAGGAAGTGGCGGGTGCGGCTCAGGTGCCGGACGGGCTCGGCACTGCGGAAGGGGCCGAGGTCCTTGGCGACGTAGCCGAGGGCGGTGTCGACCTGCAGGTGGATCACGTTGGCGCCGAGCATGCCGCCGAGCACCAGCACCAGGGTGTAGAAGAAGGAGGTCAGGCCGAAGCCGCCGTGGTCGCCCAGGTGGTACCCCTGGGCGACGACGGCCTTGACCGGGTCCGCGAGCAGCAGCCGCTCGGGGACGCTCGGTGCGGTGACGTGCTTCCCAGCCGCTTCGGCTCGGGCGGCCCGGTGGGCCAGTTGCTGCCCCAGCTTCTTGCCCAGGGCGACCGAGGCGTTGTGTGCGGCCTGACGGTTGACCTGCTCGGCCATGTTCGAGCCGAAGCTGCCGGCCGCGGGGTTGGTGAGGATCTCCAGCGTCGGCTGTGACGGGGAGGCGTTGCCATGGGCCGCGAGCCCCAGCACCGAGCCGGAGAAGTTCTTCGGGACGACCAGCGTCCCGAATGCCTTGCCCCGGCTCATGAGCCGCTCCGCCTCGGCACGGTCCACCTGCTTCCAGGTGACCTTGCCCTTGAGCTGCGGGGCGTGGGTGACCCGCTCGGTGATCTGCGCCCCCAGGTTCATCCGCTTGCCCGCGTGCACGGCCCCCCGGTCGGCGTTGACGACTCGCCCCACCCGCAGGCACTGGCTGCGGGTCTCCAGGAACTCAGTCGTCTCGGCGTCCCCTTCAGCAACGACGACCTGCTCCCCTACGCAAGGCTCGCCGCGTCCATCGCCCGCCTCGACCTGGAACAGCTCGACGGGATCGACACACCGGCACAGCTGGCCGAACGAGCGGCCATCGTGATCCTCCTGCTCGAACCGGTCCTGGCGCTGCTGCGTCGACTCGCCCAGGAGGGCGAACAGCGCCACCGGCGCGCACAGGCTCACCCGGCCTGATCCAACCTGTCCCAGCCCTGTCCCAGCCCTGTCCCGCGGTGGCCGACCGCACCGCGCGGCAGCCGGCAACAAGGCGAGTGATGACCCGGGCGCCGGTCAGCGAGGCAGGTCGAGGGTGACGGCGGTCCCGTGCCCGGTGTTCTCGGCATGCACGGTGCCGTCGTGGGCGGTTGCCACCGCGTGGACGAAGGCGAGCCCCAGTCCGGATCCCTCGCTCGTGCGGCTCGCTTCGGCACGGGCGAAGCGGTCGAACGCCCGGGGCAGGAACTCAGGCGGGAAGCCCGGCCCCTCGTCCGTGACGCACAGCCGCAGCCTGCCCTCATGGACGGCGACCGTGAGGCGGATCGTCCCTCGGCCGTGGCGCAGGGCGTTGTCGACGAGGTTGCCGAGGGCGGGCACGAGCCATCGGTCGTCGACGCCGACGGTTGCGTCCGCCACGTCGACGGTCAGGTCGCGTCCGGCCCGTTCGGCGGTGCGTGCATAGGGTGCGACGGCCGTGTCGACGAGGTCGGTAAGGCGTACAGGGGACCGGGTGATGTGGTCGGTGCTGCCGAGTTCTTCCAGGTCCAGCAGTGCGTTGGAGAGATCGATCAGGCGCTGGACCTCGGCGTCCACGCTGCGCAGTGTCTCGGTGAGCTCCTCGGCCGGGCGGGGGCGGTGCAGCGCGACGTCGACCTCGGCCCGCAGAAGGGACAGCGGGGTGCGCAGCTCATGGCTGGCGTCCGCGACGAACCGGCGCTCGCGGACGGCGGATGCCTCCAAGCGGTCGAGCATGCGGTTGAGGGTGTGGCCGAGGCGGGTGATCTCGTCGTCCCGGTCGGCGGGCACGTCCAGGCGCAGGTTCTGGGCGCCGTCGGCGAGGGTGGCAGCCGCGGTGCGGTAGCGCTCGACGGGGCGCAGGGCGGCGCGGGCGGTGCGGTAGCCGACGTACGAGGCGGCGATCAGGGTCAGTCCGGAGGCGAGGGCGAGCTGGGCGAGGAGTTCACGCAGGGCCTCGTCGCGATGCCCTCGACGAACGGCGGCAACGACGACGCGCGGTGCTCCGCCGACCGTGACGCGCTCGGCCTGGAGGCGCAGCGTGTCCGGGGTGATCGGCAGCAGGGAGCCGACATCACGTCGTACCGCGTGTCCCTGAGCGGCCGAGTCGAGTTCGGCGGAAGTGAGCAGAGCCTTGCGGCCCACGGCGTCTCTGGAACCGAGGACACGACCTCGCACGTCGAGGACCTGGTAGAGGCTGCCGCTGGGGCCCGATGGCAGCGCGGTGCCGGCGCGCAGAGCCCGGTCGAGGCTCTGCTGGTAGGCCGCCAGATCGTCGTGGAGCTGCCGGTCGAGGGCGGTCTGGACCCGCCAGTAGACCAGCCCGGCCGCCCCGGTCAGGACAAGGGACATGGTGACGGCGACGGCCAGGACGAGGCGGGTGACGACGGGCAGCCTTCCGAACCAGGCCCGCAGTCTGCCCGTACCCGCCAGGGTCACGGGGCGGTCTCCAGGCGGTAGCCGCGTCCGCGCAGTGTCGTGATCGTCGTACGGCCGAAGGCGCGGTCGACCTTGGCCCGCAGCTTGGAGACGTGCACGTCGATGGCATTGCTGCGCAGGTCGGTCTCGCCGTCCCAGACCTCGTCGAGCAGGTGCAGCCGGGTCACGACCCGGCCCGCGTTCTCCATCAGCACCCGCAGCACGTCGAACTCCCGCCGGGACAGGTCGAGCTCCGTGTCCGCCCGCCAGGCCCGCTGCTGCTCGGGGTCGAGGACGAGGTCGCCGACCTCGAGGCGGCCGGAGCAGTCGGGGCGGCGCCGGGATATCGCCCGCAGCCGGGCCAGCAGCTCCTCCATGGCGAACGGCTTGACCATGTAGTCGTCGGCGCCGGCGTCCAGCCCGGCCACCCGTTCGCTGATCGCACCGCGCGCGGTGAGCAGGATCACCGGGACGTCGATGCCCTCGCCGCGCAGAGTACGGCACACCTCGACCCCGTCCATGCACGGCAGCATCACGTCCAGGACGACCCCGTCCAGGCGGGGATCACGGGCGGCAGCCAGGCCGGAGGGGCCGTCGTAGCGGCCTTCGGCGGTGTGTCCGGACTCGGTGAGGTAGCGGACGACGAGGTTCGTGAGGCGGGTCTCGTCATCGACGACCAGGTAGTGCATGCCGGCCAGGCTAACCGCCCACGACCCCGGTTCCGGGCGCCCGGAAGGCTTCATGGTCTGTTCATGTGACATCCCTACCGTCCTTCACGTCGCGGCGCACCGCGGGCCGCGACCGGTCCGCCGTCCGATGTGCCGGGACGGAAAGGGACAGTCATGGACGCATCGGTGCTCGCCGCCAAGGGCATCGCCGGCCACATCGCACCCACGGACCTGATCACGCGCGGCGGCCTCGACGTCATCGCCCTGCTGATCCTGGTCGGCTGGCTCTACCGGCGCCGCCCCAGCGCACCGGCGATGCCGCTGGTCCTGGCCGCGCTGAACGTCGGCCTGTTCGCGGCGATGAGCGCGATCAGCGCCGGCAAGTTCCCGACCGGGGTCGGCTTCGGCCTGTTCGGCATCCTCTCCCTCGTCCGCCTGCGCAGCGCGGCGTTCACCCTGCGCGACGTCGCCTATACGTTCGTGGCCCTGGTCATAGCCCTGTGCACCGGACTTCCGCGGCGCGAGAGCTGGCTCGCCATCGCGTTGGACGCGGTCGTACTGGTAGCGGTCCTGCTGGTGGACGATCCCCGCGCTTACCAGCCGCCGACCCGCACGGTGAAACTGACCCTGGACCGCGTCTACGACGACCCCTCCCTGATCGCCCAGGACGTCGCGTTCCGCTTCGGTCAGGCTCCGCTGTCGGTGGTGATCGACGAGGTCGACTACGTCCGTGAGACCACCCGGGTCTCCGCCCGCTATCCCGCCGTACCCGGCGAGCCCGCCACCGCCCAGGACACCGAGCCGCGTGACCAGGTGACCGTCTCATGACGCCGGCTTCCGCCCTCGCGGCCGACCTCGGCCTGTCCGCACTGCGCGGCGCCACGCTCGCCGAGGTCGATGCGGCCGCGGCACTCCAGCACCGCACCGACCGCAAGTACCTGCTCCCCCTCGATCGCGCTCGCCTCCTCGTGGACCGGCTCGCCGACAGCCACCACGTCCTCGACCTGGCCGGCCGACGTACGACGAGCTACCTCAGCACCTACTTCGACACCGAGCGGCTCGGCGCCTGGCGAGCCCACGTCCAGCGACGCCGCCGGCGATGGAAGGTCCGCACTCGCCTGTACGCGGAGGACGGTCTGTGCCGCGTCGAGGTGAAGACGAAGGACGGCCGCGGCGCCACCGTCAAACACGCCCTCAAGGCCCCCACCCACACCTACGGCCGGCTGGACGGCTCCGCAGCCGAGTTCGTCGACGCCGTACTGCGGCAGGCGGACATCCCCGTCTCCACCGCCGCACTGACCCCCGCGGCTGAGGTCCGCTACGTCCGCGCGGCCCTCGCCGACCTGGACCACGGCAGCCGCGTCACGCTCGACGGCCTCCTCACCTGCCACCTGGGCGACCGCACCGCCTCCCTCGATCCCGGACACGTCCTCGTCGAGACAAAGGGAACTGCCCGACCGGCACCGGCCGACCGGCTGCTGCTGCGCCTCGGCGCCCGGTCCGTGTCCCTCAGCAAGTACGTCGTCGGCCAGGCCCTGCTCACCCCAGGACTGCCGGACAACGACGTGCGCCGCCTCGCCCGCAGCCACTTCACCACCGAAGCCACACCCGCACCGCTCACCGAAAGGATCCCTGCCGCATGAATCCCCTGCGCGGCATGAGATGGCCGTACGCCGTCATCGCGCTGCTCGCCGTGGCGGCCACCGCCTTCGGCCTGCTGCGACCGCACCTGGTTCCGACGGCCTCCTCGGGCAAGCAGAAGCTCTCGGCGACCGATCGCATCAAGCAGAACCCGCCCCCGCGCCTCTTCCCGGACGCCGACATCGCGCCGATCGGCGAGCAGGCCGCCACCCAGCGCAAGACGGCCGATGCCCTCTTCTCCCAGTGGAAGAAGGCACACGGCACCACCCGCGACGACAAGGCCTTCGCCGCCTGGGCCGCCCAGCAGATCCCCGCACCGCCCGCCGCCGCCGAGCGCGCCGCCGAACTCCACCAGGTCCAGCAACTCGCCAAGACCCGTACGGCCGCCGGGAAGAAGGCCGCCACCTGGCTGGAGCTCAACGGCAAGAAGGACATCTGGAAGCTCTACCTCCACGACCAGCGCGAACTCCTCCCCGCCCAGCAGGGCGTGGCGGAGAAGACCGAACTCAAGGCCGCCCTGAAACTGGCCAAGACCATCAGCGACCAGGTCGCCGCCCGCGACAAGCTGCCGGCCCCCTTCGTCCTGGACCCGACCCTCCGTCCGGAGAAGCACATCAAGCCCGGTGCCAAGGGCCCCTACTCCTACCCCTCCCGCCACGCCACCCGGGCCGCCGCTGCCGTCACCTTCCTCAGCGCCCTCTCGCCGCACCGGGCCGAGGACTACCGGTGGATGCAGGACGAAGTCCTCTACTCCCGCCTCTACATGGCAGGTCACGTCCGCAGCGACCTCACCGCCGGCACTCTCCTCGGTGACCTCGTCGGCGACTACGAGCTCACCGTCGGCGGCCACTGACTCCTGGCCGTCGGGCCGAGTGCCGAGGGTCTGGTCCGCCCTGGTTCCCGCCGACAACGGTCCTGTTCGAGTTCACCGGCCGCCGCTGGTTCCGATGTGGTACCTCGTCAGCGCGAACAGGATCAGGAGGTCGAGTGTCATCACGGAGATGGCCCACACCGGGTAGTACGGAACGAACATGAACTGGGTGATCAGGCTGATCCCTGCCGTCGCTGCGCCGGCCCCGCGGCCCCAGCTCTTGTCCGTCAGGACCCCGAGGCCGGCGACGACGAGTGCCACTCCGACGACGAGGTGAATGACGCCCCAGGAGGTCAGGTCGAACCGGTAGGCGTACTGGGACGAGGAGGCGAACAGGCTGTCCTGCGCGATGCCTGATACGCCCATCAGAATGCTGAGCGGTCCGCTGAGCATCATCATGGCCCCGGCGGCCAGGGATGCACTGCTGATCACTTTGCCGCTGTCGGGCCCCCCGTGCCCTCGCTGTGCCTTGCCAGGCATCGCTGTCATAGCCGTCGCCTTCCTGTACAGCGCGGTCACCGACGCACAATGGCTGTGCGAAGCCAGCCGCGTCTCCCTGACAGGATCACCGCAAACCTCCGGCGCCGCGACTGCAACCGGCCCCCGCCCGGCCCTGGACGACCACCAGGCCGAAACCTCGCCACACAGCTGGTGGCGGTCGGCTGCGGTCGCGTTTCGCTGAGCTGTGGTTGTCGGCTCCCGCGTACGGCGTGCGGCGTGCGGTCCGATCCGGTCCCCGACCGGAAGCGGGAGGCGCCCCCCTTTACCCCGAGGGCCGTTCACTCCAGGCCGCGTGAACTCGCTCGACCTCACCGAGGTACTGCGCCAGATGGAAGCGAACCTCCTCAACAGCCCCGCACTCGAAGTCCGGGTACGTCAGGCCGGACCAGATGACCGTCTCGCCTTGGAGCCGCACCCTGACAGTGAGCCCGCCCGGGTCCGACTCGGATTGACCGTGAGCCGCCACCCTCACATCGCGAGGCGTATCCGTCGGGTAGAGCGGTCCGCCCGGGCGGAGAAGTTCCCTCGGGTGCAGGCCGACCGCTCTGCTGTCGCTGCGCGTCACCAGGTCGAGTCCATCGACAAAGAGGTAGGTGTGCACGGCGGTGCACGCCGGCGGCCCAGGACACGTACTGATCAGCAATGCGCTCATCGCAGCACCGCTCCGGCGATCGGGCATCACGGCCCGAAGCTCGCCCGGGGCTCTACGCGGCATCGGCCTCATGTGACGTCATGGGCCGAGCATAGCGACAGCGCGGTCCCGGTATCGGACCCGCCGGAGCCTCGCTGCCCCTCGACAACCGCGTGGTGCAGCAGGCCGCTCAGCCGCCAGACGACGGCGATCGTCAGCGCGGCGGCTCCGATGTGCAGGCCGTCGCTGAGCATCACGTGCCGCAGCGCCTGGCGGGCCTTGCCCGCTGTTGCAGCCTGCTTGAGAGCCGAGTGGTCCAGCGTCGCCCAGTGGCCTGCGGCGAGAACGGTGAGCCACCAGACGGTGAGCAGGGGGTTACCGCGACGGCGCCACGGCGCGGGCTGGGCGGCGGCCCACAGGTCATTGATGAACATCTTCGGTATGAACAGCTGCACCAGGGGAATCGGCCAGCCGAAGAGCGCCCAGGCACGGTGGCGGCGCTGCCCCTCGGGCCAGACCGTGTCGGCGAGTGAGCGCATGCTGTCGAGCCAGAGGACGAACAGCAGCATGGTCGCGAGGAACGCCGCCTGCAACCACCCAGTCAGGTTCCCGAACCACATGTCGGCCCTGACCAACGCCTCACCGTCGTCGGACGGCTCCAGCGGTTGTGCCAGCAGAACCTGGTACTTGTGCCAGCCCGCCACCTCGGCGGCCACCGTCAGCGACGCGAAGCAGACGAGCATGCCGCACGTCCACCGGGCGAGCCCGCCCGGCAACGCCGTTTTGCCCCTCATGCCGTACCTCCTGAGGCCCGCTTGTGCGGACTTTCCGCAGGTCACAGCGGATCTTAGCCATTGGTACGACCGGAAGTCACGGCTCCGTTTCCCGAGATCGACGTCAGCTCGATTTTGCGATGGCTGTTGTTGCAGCCATGCGGCGTACTGCTTCGGTGATCAGTTCGGGTGTGGTGGCCAGGTTCAGTCGGACGTGTCCTGCACCGCCGGTTCCGAAGGAGGGCCCGGAGTTGAGGGCGACCTTGCCGTGTTCGAGGAAGACGGCCGCCGGGTCGTCGCCCAGTCCCAGGTCCCGGCAGTCCAGCCAGGCGAGGTAGGTGCCCTCGCCGGGTTCGTAGCGGACGCCGGGCAGGTGTTCGGCGAGGAGCTCGACGAGCAGTCTGCGGTTGGCGGCGAGGTCGTCCAGCAGGTCGTCGAGCCACGGTGTGCCGTCGCGCAGGGCCGCGGTGTGGGCGATGACGCCCAGGTGGCTCGGACCTTCCTGCACCCACGCGGGGATCCGGGCGAGGCCGTCGGCCGCGGTGGGGCCCGCGAGCGCGACGGCGGCCTTGAGACCGGCGAGGTTCCATGCCTTCGACGCCGACATCAGCGCCATGCCGTTCTCGGCACCCGGGACGCTCAGGTAGGGAACGAACACGGCCCCCGGCATCACGAGGGGAGCATGGATCTCGTCGGAGACGACGCGGACGCCGTGCCGGGCGGCCAGGGCGGCAACGGTGGTCAACTCGTCGGCGGTGTGCACGGTCCCGGTGGGGTTGTGCGGACTGCACAGCAGGAACACCGGTCGAGGACCGTGCTGGGCGGCGCGGACGAACGCCTCCTCCAGGGCTGCGAAGTCGATGCGCTGGCCATCGCCCAGCGGGGCTTCTTCGATGCGCCGGCCGGTGTGTTCCACGAAGTGGTAGAACGGCGCATAGACGGGGCAGTTGATCACCACGGCGTCGGCCGGAGTGGAGATCACGTCGAGGATCTCGACGATGCCGCGCATCACGTCCGGCATCATCGCCGTGCGCTCCACGCTGATGCCGTCCCAGTCCCACCGCTTACGGGCGAACTCCGCCAGCGCCTCGGCGTATGCGGTGCCGGCCGGGTACCCGGTGTCGCCGCGGGTGACCGCGTCCGTGATGGCCCGGGCCACCGGTTCCGCCAGCAGTACGTCCATCTCGGCCACGAACAGGGGCAGCACGTCGCGGGGATAGACGTGCCATTTCTCGCTCGTACGCAGCCGGAGCTGGTCGAGGGACAGCTGACGCAGGGGATTCGCTGCTTTGGGTATGCCGCCGTTCGCGCTGTTCATGCAGCAAAGGGTATGCGGCATTTTGTGCAAAGTGTTTGCCTTATGCCGCTCTGAGCGGCAGCAGATGCGAAAATTCGCCGCATGGACGAGATTGACCGCGAAATCCTTGCACAGCTCCAGCAGGACGGCAGGCAGACGATCACGGAGCTGGCCGAACGTGTACGGGTCAGCGTGTCCCGCTGCCAGCGCCGTCTGCGGGAGCTCGAACGCACCGGCGTGATCAGTGGCTACCACGCCGCCCTCAATGCCGCCGCCGTCGGGCTGGGCTTCGAGGTCCTGGTCTTCGTCCACCTGCGCCACGGCGACCGCGAGCAGCTCGCGGCATTCGACGAAGGACTCGCGGCCATCCCCGAGGTGATCCAGGCGGAGCGGCTGTTCGGCACCCCCGACTATCTGCTGCGTGTGGTGACCGAAGACCTCGATGCCTACCAGCGCCTCTTCGAGGACAAACTGGCCACGCTGCCCAACGTGAACCAGCTCATGTCGACGATCGTCATGAAGCGGGTGATCGCCGGCCGCCCCATGCCCATCTAGCGGCGTCGTTCGAGACCCAACGGGCCGCGAACGGCCATTGCGTTCATGGGCGGCTGACTCCTGATGGTCGACGCGTTGGTGCAGCTCTTATGACGTCGCGAGCCTCGCGTCAGGGGGCAAGGCTGCTTCGTCAGGGGGCAAGGCTGCTTACGGCATGACAGCGCTCACGGAGGAGCGCAAGCTGGGAGGAGTGCGGGGGTGACACCTGGCGATCGGTCAGGCGAGGCGAGCTGCACAAATGGCGTCTAGGCCCGCCGGAGGTCGCGTCGTTCCGGCCCAGAACGTCCGCCGAGTTCGTCGGGTGCTGAGAGACGAAAGGTCACTCATGCCGCATTCCATGCGCGCGCTCGTAGCCAGCGAGGTCGGCGAGCCGAACGATGTCCTGCGACTGGAATCCCGGCCTGTTCCCACGCCAGAAGCCGGCCAGGCGTTGATCCGTGTGAAGGCGACTCCGATTCACGCCAGCGATCTGCACGTATTGCGTGGCCGCTACGGCTTCTCCCCCGAATTCCCCACTGTCGGCGGGCACATGGAATGCGTGGGCCGCATTGAGGCCCTGGGTCCGGGTACGGAGGGACTGAAGATCGGCGAGCGTGTAGTGGCCGTTGCTGTCCCGGCCCTACCCGGGCCGCGTGTGGTCGGCACCTGGCAGGAATACCTTGTTGCCGATGCACACAGGCTTCTGCCGGTCCCCGACCGTCTGAGTGACTCCAGCGCCTGTCAACTCGCTGTCAACCCGTTGACCGCACTGCTCCTGGTGACTCACGAACTCGGCGTACAGCCGGGAGAATGGTTGTTGCAGACGGCGGCGGGCTCCACCGTCGGCCGGCTCGTCATTCAGCTGGCCAGGCATCTGGGGATTCGCACGATCAATGTGGTGCGGCGGCGCAATGCCGTTGAGGAGATCAAGGCGCTCGGTGGCGACGAGGTCATTTGCACTGAGGACGAGGACCTGTTGCAGCGTGTGGCTGAGATTGCGGGACCGGCCGGCGTGCGCAAAGCCATCGACTGTGTCGCGGGCCGCGTAGGCGCCCAGGTGTCCCAGGCATTGGCCCCGGGAGGAGAGGTCGTGGTCTACGGCGCGCTCTCCACCCATCGGCAGACCGACTCGGCGGCGCTGACGATTCCGCTACTGGCGCGCTCAATCATCTACGAGACCAAAGTGGTCCGTGGCTTCTGGCTGAACCGCTGGTTCGGCACCGCCTCATCCACGGACGCGATGCGCGCACTGTCCGAGGTTCGCAGCCTCGTCGCTGATGAGGTACTGAGCATTCCCCAAGGCCGGCCGTTCCCGCTCGAACGCTTCACTGAAGCCATCTCGTTCGCCGAAACACCCGCTCATGGCGCCAAACCGCTCCTCGTCTTCGAAGACGGCCGGGACAAAGGCGACGAGTAGGACGCGGTACTTGGATAGCGGCACCCTCGTGCACGCTTCCCCGCCCGGATGGGCAGAACCCACACCGGACCCTACGGTCCGCACAGGTTCGCTCAGCTGATCAGAGACGCTCAGGCGCCTGCGGCCGTGACGATGGCGTCGGTGGCGAAGCCGAGCAGGAGACCGAGGAGGATGCACCAGGTGGTGAGGGTCTTGAGGCCGGTCCTGCGGGCGACGGCCAGCAGCTCGATGACGACGTAGAGGATCGAGCCCGCGGCGAGGCCGAGGAAGGCGATCGACAGGGTGTCGTTGACCACGTGCTGGCCGACGAGGGTGCCGAGAAAGGTGGGGCCGCCGCCGATCAGGCCGAGCCGGAGCAGGGTGAGCCAGGACGGGCGTTCGCCCTCGGCGGCCAGCGGGGCGACGATGCCGAAGCCCTCGGTGGCGTTGTGCAGGCCGAAGCCGATGATCAGCAGGAGGGCCAGGGAGAGTTCGCCCTGGGCGGCGGAATTGCCGATGGCCAGGCCCTCGGCGAAGTTGTGCAGGCCGATGCCGGTGGCGATCATCAGCGCGAGCGAGCCCGCCTGGCTGCGGGGCTTCTGTGCCAGTTCGGCGGTGGCGGCGGCGCCGGGGCCCGTGGTCCGATCGGCGGCTTCGCGACGGCGGGCGATCCAGCCGTCGTAGTGGACAAGCCCGGCGAGTCCGATGGTCAGGCCTGCGACCAGGGTGAAGCCCCCGGACGCCACCGTTCCCCAGGTGTGCTTGCCGAGCGCCTCGTCGATGGGCTCCCAGGCGTGGGTCAGTACGTCCCAGACGAGGAAGATCAGGATGCCGATGGCAACGGCGTTCAGACCGGCCCTGAGCCGGGGCGTGGGGGTGCGGAGGCGACCGAGGGGGAGGCCGAGGTAGATGGTGAAGCCTGCGATGGCTCCGAGCAGGGCGATGCTGCTGCTGGACATGGGAACTCCGGTCTGACGTGCACAGGAAGCGCCCAGAACGTAAGGCAGGCAAGGCTTGCCTAACAAGCTGCGAAGCTCGGCTTGAGCGAAGCTTGGGAAAGTCATTACGTGTTCCTGTCCGTGGCGCGGATGCAATCCCATCGAGCGTCGCGTTCGTATCACTTCACGGAGGCGATACACCTCGGTGGCCAACGCCAACGTGGCCACCCTCGGCGACGCCGTGCGCCGCCGAGGGTTCGAGCTCATCCGACTGAGCAGCGGCCGGTGACGCGCGAGAAGGCGGCCGATGGTCTCGGTGCGAAGCGCAGGCCGAGCACGGCGGCCGAGGCCCCGGAGCCGGTCTGCGCCGTCAATCAGGCGCTCCGGGCCGACTGCCCGCCTCGACCGGACTTCTCCATCCACAAGAACAACTGGAGTCACCATGAACTCCGCCGCTGCCACCGACGCCACCCCGGGACTGGCGGCCTGCTGCGCCGTGGGCAATGCGGTGCTGCACGGTCTCCTTGTCCCCGATCACCTTGAGGAGAGGTTCTACATCGGCGTGCTGTTCGCCGTGGGCAGTGTCGTCATGTTGGCGGTGGCGGTGGGGCTGGTGACCTTGAAGCGCCCGATGGTCGCGTGGCTGACCGGGGTCATCGTCAGCCTCGGCATGATCGTCGGTTTTCTGCTGTCGCGCACCGTCGGCCTGCCGGGCGGCTACTACGAACCCGGCTGGGAGCCGCCGTACGGCCCCCTGTCCTTGATTGTCGAGGGGCTGTTCGTCCTCGCTTTTCTCGCCTGGATGGGAGAGAGGCCGATGCCCCAAGCCGTCCCGAAGCCGTCGGTGACAGCAGACAGCGCGCGAACCGCGCCGGGGCGTTAGAGCGTCCGAGGACAAATCCCCCCGCGGCAACGCACCTTGCGCGTAGCATGATGGCCCACGGAAGACCCACAGTGACGATGCGGTCACACATCGCCATGAGTGCAGGGCACGCCCACTTCGGCATGCGGCGGACGTCCTGCGGGTCGGATGACGTGGGGGGGCGTCATGGCGGATTCATCTGCTCAGCGGATTCGCGCGCGTGTACGTGTTTTCCGGTCGCGCGTGGAGCCGGTCGTCACGCGGTGCGTGCTGTTGGGCATCGTTGCGCTCGGCATCTTGGCGCAGTTCGTCAAACCGGTGGGTGACCTTCTCGAGGGAAGGATCTTTCTTGGCGGGTCACTGCTCAGTGGGGTCGCCTACATCCTGTACGGCGCCCTGAAAGACCTGGCGGACGTACCACCGAATGGCCGCAACGCACCGCCGGTCACCAATCCGCACTCCTTGGGCCCCTACATCGATGAAGCCTTCACCGCTCGCACGGTGAACATTCGCTTCATCGGCTATACGGGAGAGACCCTCTTCCTGCACCTGCAACGCCTTCTGCTGGATGTCCTCACCACCCCGGGGCGCACCCGTTCGGTCACGGTCCGGATCCTGGTTCCCGACCTGTCGGGACCCGTCGGGCTCCCCTGTACGCTCCACCAGGACGGCTCAACGTCCGACGATCCCGAATTTCGCGAATACCAAACCCGCAGAACCAGGGATTATTCCCATCACATGGCCGGGCTTGCGCTGCGACTACGGGAAGCCGGGATTGATGTCACCGTCGAGTTTCGAACCTATCCCGGAATTCCGGTCTTCAAGCTCTACATCTTCAACGAGGACATGGCTTTCGCCGGGTTCTATGACGTGGCCTGGACGTCAGGCTTCCCCATCCACGACCCGACCCGCACTCTACTGAACCCGAAAGGTCCGCTGACCAGCATTCACGGCTGGAACTCCAGAAACGGAAACGACGAGTCAAAGCGCTTCGTCAGGGACAGTGCGGAGTTCTTCGAAGGACTGTGGAAGATATCCGCCGAGCTTGTGTAGTCAGTCAATCAATCAGCCGGCCGCTTGCTCGCAGTGTCGGTGGTCAGCCCCACTGCGGCCCAGACGCTTTGAATACGGGTGTCCATCTGCGGGCATGGCCAGCAATACTCTCGACACCAGCGGGGCTACTCCACCTCGATGCCGTACTCCTGGACAGTCCCAGTCGCCGCTTGATCTCCGTCGGAAGGAACCAAGCACCAGCACCGTGGTTGTACGTTGCCGGACCACATCATGCCGCCGGTCAGCGCCGGCTCTTGATCTCGCCCAGCGTCTGTTCGACCGGGCCCGCCAAGACGTCGACCAGACCGTAGCGGTTCCGCACCTCGCGGTTTGTCTGTTCGGAGAATGTACGATCTTCCTCACCCACCGGCGCGATCACCGGCGCGACGTCTACACCATGTGACCCAAAGCGCCAATAGGTAGTGACGCGGCGCTTTTTTCTCGTATAAAAATCGATCGCATTGTTTTCTGTCACATCGGCCGTTTGGACGATGGTGTCGTTCTCTTTCTGCCCCGCCTTCACCCAATAGGGCAGATCGGCGCCCCGCCAGGAGTAACGAGGCCCTCCGAAACTCCCCATAACGAGCCGGTCTTTACGCGCCAAGCTCAGGGTGGCGTAGAACGTCAGCTTGTCGAAATGCGTGTCGATGGGAAGCTGAACAACGGTTCGCGTGAGCGACTCGTCCTCCGCCTCGACCCAGTGTCCGGCGGGAATCCACGGCTGCGCCGACACCAGCTTGCCGGGCTGGTAGACCTCCCTGCGGGTGAGCGGGTGCTTCTCCCGGTATCTGGCCCATTGCTCGGCACCCTCCCGCCACTTCGAGCGGGCCAGGTCCGTCGAGCTCACCGTCACGTCCTCTCCCATGGCATGGAACTCGGCGCCCAGCACATAGAAACTCACATCGCTGTGGTTCACGAGCTTGATGTCGACCGGCACGGAGAACGCCTTGCGGTCCGCATTGAGCACCGCCTTACCCACGTCCATCTGCACGAGAGGGGCGACCTCGCGCCGGTACGGCTGAAAGAGGTACTGGTAGCTGAAATTGGCGACCGCCACGATCGTGGAGACAATGAGTGCCGCAGCCACCCGCTTCGGAGTGGGGATCTCATCCAGTCTTCGCCACACCTGGATGACGGCCAATAGCGAACCCACGCCGAGCACAATGGACAGTACCTTGTAGCCGACTCTCTCGCCGTCACTCCATGTCTGAAACGCGAGCAAGGCGTTCGTCAACAACGCCACGCCGGTGCCGATCAGCGCGACCACTCCAAAGTTGGAAACCGGCCCTCGGATCCAACAGTCCACGACAGCGGCAACACCCACGACCATGATGAGGGCTGCCAGCACGAGAGCCGCTCCGGTGACGCAACCCGGGAAAGTCAGAGCACCCTTGAAGTCCTTGAAGCCGCACCAGCCCACCAGCAGCGCCGTCAGAAGCAGAAGCAGCACAACCCCTGCCATTTCCGCCCGCGAGCATTTGGATTTCGTCAGGCCCCGTCTCACCATCACATGCGAGCCGGCGCGGGACCCCGAGTTGGGCCCTAAGGAATTCGTCACATGATCACCTCCTGGCGATACACCGGAATCCGATCATTATGCTCCGACGTGATCCAAGCGGTCACTATCCGCATTCCGCCGGTCGGCCCACCCAGCCTGCGCGAAAGTTGTATCGAGCGGCCCCGTCCGACATTTCCGTTCAGTAGATATCGTGCTCGGAGACTCCGGACGTACCCCAGGGCGCCTGCGTTCTCATCTGCCGGGCTGGATTAGGTCGAGTGCGTGGTCGGGGTGCGGCTTGCGGTAGTCGGTGGCGTGGGCGGCGTTGGTCCAGCCGGTGGGGCGGGCCAGGGCGATCGCGAGGTTGCGGAGAATGGCCATCGCGCGAGGCGTGTTCCCGGTGCGGATCTTCGAGGCGTCCTTGGCAAGGGTGGTGTCCCGGACGTGGTGATGGGCCTCGACGTGCCAGTGCTCGCGCACGGCCCCGGCGAGCAGGGCGTCAGTCACGCAGAACAGGGGGGCTCAACTGGTCACTCAATCGCATGGAAGAGTGGATCTGGCCTCAGAGCCACTCCACCTCGAAGACAATCCCCGCAGCGCCTCCAGGCCCCGGCAACGGCGTCCGGGAGGACGCTGCCGGTACAGACGGGCGAGGGTCAGAAGCGCCGACCGCAACCAGCGCGGCGGCCACCTCGTCCCCGCTCACCCCCACCTGGGCCTCAATCACCCGATCGAGTGCCTCGCTCACCTCAGTGCGCGTGACCACTCGAAGCCGGCGTCGGACCGGCGTTCTTGACCGTCAGAGGCAGCAACTTCACGCCGGACGGGCCGATTTGAATATGAGTGTCCATCTGCGGGCACAGACCAACAGGACCACATCCACTGTGACCCGCGGCCGTTGTGGGCCGCGTGCTGGTGCCGAACCCCGCACGGAAGGCTGACCCGCCCCCGCGCCGGGTTCACACCCGTTTCAGGAGTTTTGGGCCACGACCCTGCCACCCGGGACGGCGTTCCTGCGCTCCTGCATGTGGGCATAGCACGTGAGACCGAGGAGGACCGCGAGGAGCACGGCGGACGAGCCCCCCGTGCCGAGGTCGAGACCGCCCTTGGCGATGGGCTTGGTCAGGAAGTCACCCGCGGTGGCACCGAGCGGACGGGTGAGCACGAATGCGATCCAGAACAGCAGGACGTTGGGAACGGCCGGTACCCGCATCAGGAGGAGGAGCACCGCCAGCAGTCCTGAGACCAGGAGTGCGCCACCCAGGTAGCCGAGCCCGGAACTGTCGGACAGAAAGTCCCCCATGGACGTGCCCAGCGTGTTGGAGACGAGAATCGCCGACCAGAAGAGGGCCTCACCGCGGAACGTCGTGATGTCCCGGATGACGAAGGTCATCCCGGTGAACTTCCAGACCGCGAAGATCACAACCAGGATCGAGGTCAGGATAGCGGCGCCGACCGGGTAACCCAGTCCCAGGCCCTGCGGTCCCCAGCCCAGCGAGGTGGCCCCGTTGGAGAGGTACTTTTCGCTGGCGTCTCGGTTCATGAAGTCGGACATCGTGGTGCCCGCCATGCTGGTGGACAGGATGACGGTCCAGTAGAAGAGAGGGTTGTACCGCTTGGAGTTGAGCTGGACGACGAGCGTGACCACGAAGACCAGGAACAGGGCGATCGTCGTCAGGAAGTAGCCCAGTTTGAGAGTCTGGGAGAAGAGGTCACCGGCCGTCTCGCCAAGGGTCGTCGCAGCGATCTTCATGATCCAGAAGGCCAGGGTGACCTCTGGCAGCTTCTTCATGACGTACTTGTCGGCGCTGGCGACATCCAGGTCGGTCATCACTTCCGGCTGTTCCATGCTCTCGGCTCCCCATCGCTCGGTACCGCGATGCCCCGCTTCCTCGGCCCGGAACATCGCGTGGAACAGGCGGCTCGGACTGTCATAGGCATGCCACGCCCTTGTTGTGCGGCGAGGCGGGTCCGCCTTTCCTCTGGTCCCCTCATACGGACAATGACGATGGCCCGTTCGACACGTACGTCGATGCAGAGACGGTCTTTGCCTTCGGTGTCCTGCAGGGCGGCCGGCCGGAAAAAATTGCGACACGGTGCCGGACTGACTCAGCCACTCACCGGAGAGTGACGCCGAACAGCCGGCCTGGAGTGCGCAAGCGAGGCGAGGTCCAGTCGAAGCGTCCACCTGACGACCGGCGAGTGGGTGATTGCGGAAGCGGCACAACGGGGCAGGGGCGTCCCAGAACGCCCCTGCCAGAGGACTCCTGCCACACAGGGCTCAACCAGCTACTTGTTCACCACGGTCAGAGGCAGGAGCTTCTTCTCTGTCGGCCCCATCTGAATCTGTGTGTCCATGGCTGGGCAGCTGGTCACCCACACTCACGCCCAGACCCTGGTCAAAGCCTTCAGACGGCGAGCGGGTACTGCCCGGTGCCGGTTGCGCGGACGCAACGGGCAAGGTCCCGGCCGGGCAAGAACACGCATGGGCACGGCACGTGAGTCGACGGGCGGGCCACCTCCACCAGGAACCGAAGAAGTGCAGGGCCGGGTCTCTGAACTGCGGCTGTGGACTTGATCAACGCTGCGACTGCGACCTGGCCGGGATCCACCGATGAGTTCCGCCGGCTGGGCCGGTCTACCAGGACGTACGCCATCGAGCCACCAACTGGAGACCCACCATGACGAATCCCGCACACCCCGGCCGCATGCTGTTCGTGAACATCCCCGTAGCGGACCTCGAGCTCAGCAAGGCGTTCTTCGCCAAGCTCGGGTTCAGCTTCAACCCGAAGTTCACCGACGAGACCGCCGCCTGCATGCTGGTCGGCGAGCACGCCTTCGTCATGCTGCTCAGCCGCGAGAAGTTCGCGGAGTTCGCGAAGCTGCCGATGGCCGATCCCACCACGCACACGCTGGCGCTGTACTGCTTCAGCGTGTCGTCCCGCGACGAGGTCGATACGGTCAGCGCCGCTGCGCTCGCGGCGGGCGGCTCCAAGGCAGATGACGCCGAGGACTACGGCTTCATGTACTCACGCAGCTTCTTCGACCTCGACGGCCACGGCTGGCAGGTCATGTGGATGGACCCGGCGGCGGCGGAGCAGGGTCCCGAGGCGTTCGCGGCCTCCACGCAGGACGCCGACACACCGGCCTGACCCACCGCGTTCCGCACATGCGCCGTCGCCCTGCGGCCGACCGCCCCAGCCACGACGGTTCCGACCTCATGCACTGTGTGCCTGCCTCTTGGAGAAAGTTGAGGTTCGGCTCCGTCGAGGGCCTCACAGCGCCAGATTCACGGGCTCGAACGCCACCACGCCGAGAGCCCCTCCCAGATGGGAAGGGGCTCAAAGGCCACACGGTCTCGCACAAGCCTGGAACGAGCCTTCAGATCCACTCCACCTCGGAGACGATGTGCAGGGCACTGCCAGGACCCGGCAGGGGCGTCCGAGAGGACGCCAGCGGCGCCGACGGGCGAGGGGCGAGGCGACGACCGCAGTCAGAGCCGCAGCCGCCTCCTCCTCGCTCGCCCCCGCCAGCGCCTCAAACACCCGATCGAGTGCCTCGCTCACCTCAGTGCGCGTGACCACTCGAAGCCGGCGTCGGACCAGCGTTCTTGACCGTCAGAGGCAGCAACTTCACGCCGGTCGGGCCGATTTGAATATGAGTGTCCATCTGCGGGCAGACACCGCAGTCGAAGCACGGAGTCCACCGGCAGTCCTCGACCTCGGTCTCGTCGAGGGAGTCCTGCCAGTCCTCCCAGAGCCAGTCCTTGTCCAGGCCCGAGTCCAGGTGGTCCCAGGGGAGGACCTCCTCGTAGGTGCGCTCGCGGGTGGTGTACCAGTCGACGTCCACGCCGAAGGGGGCCAGGGCCTTGTCGGCGCAGGCCATCCAGCGGTCGTAGGAGAAGTGCTCGCGCCAGCCGTCGAAGCGGCCGCCGTCGTCGTAGACCGCGCGGATGACCGCGCCGATGCGGCGGTCACCGCGCGAGAGCAGGCCCTCGACGATGCCGGGCTTGCCGTCGTGGTAGCGGAAGCCGATCGAGCGGCCGTACTTCTTGTCGCCGCGGATCTTGTCGCGGAGCTTCTCCAGGCGGGCGTCAGTCTCCTCGGCGGAGAGCTGGGGCGCCCACTGGAAGGGGGTGTGGGGCTTCGGGACGAAGCCGCCGATCGAGACCGTGCAGCGGATGTCGTTCGATCGGGAGACCTCGCGGCCCTTGGCGATGACCTTCGTCGCCATGTCGGCGATCTGGAGGACGTCGTCGTCGGTCTCCGTCGGCAGGCCGCACATGAAGTACAGCTTCACCTGGCGCCAGCCGTTGCCGTAGGCCGTGGAGACCGTACGGATGAGGTCCTCTTCCGAGACCATCTTGTTGATGACCTTGCGCATGCGCTCGGAGCCGCCCTCGGGGGCGAAGGTGAGGCCGGAGCGGCGGCCGTTGCGGGTCAGCTCGTTCGCCAGGTCGACGTTGAAGGCGTCCACGCGGGTGGAGGGGAGGGAAAGACCGATCTTGTCTTCCTCGTAGCGGTCCGCGAGGCCCTTGGCGATGTCGCCGATCTCCGAGTGGTCCGCGGAGGACAGGGACAGGAGGCCGACCTCCTCGAAGCCCGTCGCCTTCAGGCCCTTGTCGACCATCTCGCCGATGCCCGTGATGGAGCGCTCGCGCACCGGGCGGGTGATCATGCCCGCCTGGCAGAAGCGGCAGCCGCGGGTGCAGCCGCGGAAGATCTCCACCGACATGCGCTCGTGGACCGTCTCGGCCAGGGGGACGAGGGGCTGCTTGGGGTAGGGCCACTCGTCCAGGTCCATGACCGTGTGCTTGGACACGCGCCACGGGACACCCGACTTGTTGGGGACCACGCGGGCGATACGGCCGTCGGCGAGGTACTCGACGTCGTAGAACGCGGGGATGTAGACGCCACCGGTGCGCGCCAGGCGGAAGAGAACCTCCTCGCGGCCGCCGGGGCGGCCCTCCGCCTTCCACTCACGGATGATCTTCGTCATGTCGAGCACGGCCTGCTCGCCGTCACCGATGACCGCCGCGTCGATGAAGTCGGCGATCGGCTCGGGGTTGAAGGCCGCGTGGCCGCCCGCGAGGACGATCGGGTCGTCGACCGTGCGGTCCTTGGACTCCAGGGGGATGCCGGCCAGGTCCAGGGCCGTGAGCATGTTCGTGTAGCCCAGCTCCGTGGAGAAGGACAGGCCGAACACGTCGAAGGCCTTCACCGGGCGGTGGCTGTCCACCGTGAACTGGGGGACGCCGTGCTCCCGCATCAGCGCCTCCAGGTCCGGCCAGACGCTGTAGGTGCGCTCGGCGAGGACGCCCTCCTGCTCGTTCAGTACCTCGTAGAGGATCATGACGCCCTGGTTGGGCAGGCCGACCTCGTACGCGTCCGGGTACATGAGCGCCCAGCGGACGTCGCTGGACTCCCACGGCTTGACCGTGGAGTTGAGCTCTCCGCCGACGTACTGGATCGGCTTCTGCACATGCGGGAGCAGAGCTTCGAGCTGCGGGAAAACAGACTCGGCGGCCTCGGCGGATTCGGCAGGCATCTCAACGAACCTTCGTGAGCTGACAGGGGTGACCATCAAGCGTAACCCGCTCGCGGACCTCCCCCGGACGCCCTGGAGGCTCAGGACGCCCTGGACGCCCTGGACGCTCAGACGGACGTGCCGGACCTGATCTCCGCCCAGACTCCCGGCAGCTCGGCCTCGTCGGCCGCCGCCTGCTGTTCCTCGCGCCCGTACAGCAGCCCGTACGTGAAGGCGCTCTCTCCCGCCGCGTGTGCCACGGCGGACAGCTCGCGCAGGGTCTGGCGGGCCATGACGCTGTCCTGGTGGTCGCCGAGCAGGGTCTGCAGGGTCTTCATGTCCTTGGTCAGGGCGGCGGCCGGGTCACCGAGGGCGGGGGTGGCGGCCTCGGCCGCGTAGCGGGCCAGCTTGGCCTTCTTCCGGGCCTCGTGCAGGGCGAGGTCGCGGTCGTGTCCGGGCGGCTGGTTCATGCCCTGCTCGACCAGGTCGGCGACCGTCGCGAAGCCCTTCCGTACGGCCTTGGCGATCACCTTCTCCGGCTTGCCGGCGGCCGCCTCCAGCAGCGGCGGGTCGGCGACCAGGGCGTCCAGGGTGCCGAGCAGGGTCAGGTACCGCTGGGAGTCCAGGACGCCGATGAGACGGCTGCGCGCTCCGCCGTGGCTGGCGCTCGCCCAGAGGTGGAGCCGCTCGTGGACGGGGCCGGTGACCAGTTCGCCGGGCAGCGCGTCGAGGGCGGCCGTCAGGCGCTCGGTGAGCACCTCCCGGTCGCGGTCGAGACCCAGCTCGCCCGCCAGCCACTTCAGATCCGCGCCGATCGGGTCGGTGACGGTGCGGTCGAGGACCTTGCGGAAGGAGCGGAAGGTACTGCGCATCCGGCGGGTGGCGACCCGCATCCTGTGCACGGAGTCCTCGACGTCCCGTCGTACGGCCGGGTCGAGCTCGACGATCGCGTCCCGCTGGTCACGGACGTAGGCGAGGATGTGGTCACCGGCGCTGACCGGTGCCTTCGGCTTCTTCGGCCCGCCGCGGGCCTTCTTTCCGGAGGGTGCGGTCTCGGCCAGTGCCCTGGCCAGCTTCGACGGCGCCTTCGACGGTCGTACGCCCGCCTTGCGCAATCGTTTCTCCACCTTGTCGAGGAGGTCCGGGTCCACGCTCTCCGCGAGCTCGACCTCGATCTCGGTCCACTGGGCGGTGCCGCCGCCCTCGGTGAGCCGCTCGGCCCGTACCGCGTCGACGCTGGCCTCGGCGAGCAGCTTGCCCTCGGTGTCGACGAGGTGGCGCAGGTCGCGGGCGGAACGGAGCCGGACGACGGGGATCAGTTCGGCGTCGCGGACGCGGGAGCGCACCAGAGCGGCGAGCTCGTCCGGGAGGGCGTCGGAGAGCGGCGCCTGGATCTCGTCGCGGACGCCGGTGGAGACCGGGAACTTCAGGTGCCACCCGGCGTCGGTGCCGCCGGTGCGGCGGCGCAGGGTGACGGAGGAGGCGGCCAGGCGTTCGTCGGCCGTGTCGTAGTAGGTGGCGTCCAGCTCCACGACGCCCTTGTCCAGGACGTCCGCGACCCCGCCGACGCGGGTCAGGTCGGGCAGGCCACTGTCGTCGGATTCGTACTTGCGCTCGATCTCGCGTTTCGCATCCGCCATGCACCGAATCTAGTGGTCTGCGGGCCCGGATGGCAGTGCACCACCAACGTGAATGGCAGGAAAACTCCCGTGAACAGGAAAGCGAATCAGGAGGTTACGGGCTCCCGGAGGGCGGGGCCGCCGGGAAAGCGGCCGCCTTCCGCCGACCGGGGGTCCAGGAAGATCTCAGCGTGCTCGAACCGGTGGTACGGGATCGACGCCCCGGTAGCCGTCGGGGAGCACGGCCTCCCCTACGCCGACATCGGCCGCTGCACCCTGATCGACTGGAGCAGCCCCACCGCCACCCACACCGCGAACATCGACGAGCCTCCGTACGAGACGAACGGGAGCGGCAGGCCGGTGACCGGCATGATGCCGAGGGTCATGCCGATGTTCTCGAAGGCCTGGAAGGCGAACCAGGAGACGATTCCGGCGGCCACGATCGTGCCGTACAGCTCGGTCGTCTCACGGGCGATGCGGCAGGCGCGCCACAGGACGACGCCCAGGAGGAGGATTATCAGGCCGGCGCCGACGAAGCCCAGCTCCTCCCCCGCGACCGTGAAGACGAAGTCCGTCTGCTGTTCGGGGACGAACTGGCCGGTGGTCTGCGAGCCGTGGAAGAGACCCGCGCCGGTCAGGCCGCCGGAGCCGATCGCGATGCGGGCCTGGTTGGTGTTGTAGCCGACGCCCGCGGGGTCGAGGTCCGGGTTGGCGAAGGCCGCGAAGCGGTTGATCTGGTACTCGTCCAGGATGTGCAGCTGCCAGACGGCGATCGCTCCGAGCGCCCCCGTGCCGAGCAGGCCGAAGACCCAGCGGTTGGAGGCGCCGGAGGCGAGCAGCACGCCCAGGATGATGATCACCATGACCATGACCGAGCCGAGGTCGGGCATGAGCAGCACGATCAGGATCGGGACCGAGGCCAGGGCCAGGGCCTGGAGGACCGTGCGGTGGTCGGGGTACTTCTTGTCGCCGGCGTCGACCCGGGCCGCCAGTATCATCGCCATCCCCAGGATGATCGTGATCTTGACGAACTCCGAGGGCTGGAGCGAGAAACCGCCGCCGAGCACGATCCACGAGTGCGCGCCGTTGACCGTCGAGCCGAGCGGCGTGAGCACCAGCAGGATCCCGAACACCGAGAGGCCGTAGAGAATCGGCACGGCGGTGCGCAGGGTGCGGTGACCGAGCCAGACCGTGCCGATCATCAGGCCGAGCCCGATGCCGGTGTTCATGAGATGCCGGATCAGGAAGTAGTACTGGTCGCCCTGGTTGATCTCGGTGCGGTTGCGGGTCGCGGAGAACACCAGCAGCGAGCCGAGCAGGGACAGGGCGAGGGCCGCCAGCAGCATCGGCCAGTCCAGGCGGCGGGCCAGCGAGTCGCGGGCGAAGACGCGGGTCCAGCCCGCGCGCCCGGGGCCGTACCCGGAGACGGAGAAGCTGTTCACGCCGGTCATGTGAGCATCCTCCGGCTTCCCCTCCTACGAGGCCGCCTGCGGGTGTTGCGGTTGCCGGTCCCGGGCGAGGCCGTGGTCGCCGCGGGCTGCGACGCGTCCGGGGAGGGAGATCCCGACGGGGTGGCCTGGATGTCCTTGGCCGGGTCGTCCGAGACCTTCGGGGACTTGATGGTGCCGTCGGTGCGGACCTTCGGCAGGTTCTTCTCCGGCGTGGGCAGCAGCGCCTTCTTCTTGTCGATGGAGCCGTCCGACTGGACGCCGTACATCGCACTGTAGATGTTGCGCACGGCCTCACCGGAGGCGCCGGAACCCGTACCGGCCTGGGCGATGGTCATGATGACCGTGTAGTCCTTGGAGTAGGTGGCGAGCCAGGACGTGGTCTGCTTGCCGTAGACCTCGGCGGTACCGGTCTTGCCGTGCAGCGCGATCTTGTCCTGAGGCCAGCCGCCGAACTTCCACGCGGCGGTACCGCGGGTGATGACGCCCGCGAAGGCCTCGTTCATGCCCTTGAGGGTCGCCTGGGTGACCGGCAGCTTCCCGGCCTTCTTCGGCTTGATCTCGTGGACGGACTTGCCGTCGGCGCTGATGATCGCCTTGCCGATGGTCGGCTGGTACATGGTGCCGCCGTTGGCGACGGCGCCGTACATCACGGCCTCCTGGATCGGCGTGACGAGGGTGTCGCCCTGGCCGATGGAGTAGTTGATCTCGTCACCCTCGCGCATCTTGTTGCCTTCGAGGCAGTTCTCGTACGCGATCCTCTCGACGTACGAGCCGTTCTTCTTGCCGCTCTTGCACCAGGCGTCCTTGTTGGCCTTCCAGTAGTTCAGCTTCCACTGGCGGTCGGGGACGCGGCCGGTGACCTCGTTGGGCAGGTCGATGCCCGTCTCCTTGCCGAGGCCGAACTGGTGGGCGGTCTTGAAGAACCAGTCCTTGGGCTCGCCCTTCTTCGGGTTGATGCCGCCGTCCTTCTTCCACTCCCGGTCGGCGAGGCCGTAGAAGACGGTGTCGCAGGAGACTTCCAGGGCGCGGCCGAGCGAGATCGGGCCGAAGTTCTCCCCCTCGAAGTTCTTGAAGACCTGGCCGCCGACGGAGTACGAGCTGGTGCAGGGGTAGCCGCCGTCCCACACGTAGCCGGCCTGGACCGCGGCGGCCGTGGAGACCACCTTGAACGTCGAACCGGGCGCCGCCTGACCCTGTATGGCCCTGTTCAGCAGCGGGTAGTCGGAGTTCTTGCCGGTGAGTGCCTTGTAGTCCTTGGCCGAGATGCCGCCGACCCAGACGTTCGGGTCGTACGTCGGCGCGGACGCCAGCGCGACGATACGGCCGGTCTTGGCCTCCATCACGACGACGGCGCCGGAGTCGGCCTTGTAGTTCTCGCCGGTGTTCTTGTCGAACTGCTGGCGGGCGACCTTCATGGCGTGGTCCAGCTCGTACTCGGCGACCCGCTGGACACGGGAGTCGATGCTGGTGACCAGGTTGGAACCGGGCTCGGCGGCATCCGCCTCGGCCTTGCCGATGACACGGCCGAGGTTGTCGACCTCGTAGCGGGTGACGCCGGCCTTGCCGCGCAGTTCCTTGTCGTACTCGCGCTCAAGCCCGCTGCGGCCGACCTGGTCGGAGCGCAGGTAGGGCGATTCGCTGTCCTTGGCCTGCTGGATCTCGTCGTCGGTGACCGGGGAGAGGTAGCCGAGGACCTGGGCGGAGTTGGACTTGCCGGGGCCCGGGTAGCGGCGCACGGCCTCCGGCTCGGCGGTGATGCCGGGGAAGTCCTCGGAGCGCTCGCGGATCTGCAGGGCCTGCTTGGCGGTGGCCTCGTCGGTGATCGGGATCGGCTGGTACGGGGAGCCGTTCCAGCACGGCTGCGGGGTCTTGGCGTCGCACAGCCGGACCTTCTGCATGACCTCCTTGGGCTTCATGCCGAGGACCCCGGCGAGCTTCGTCAGGACGGCCTCGCCGTCGTCCTTCTGCTTCAGCAGGTCGGTACGGGAGGCGGAGACGACGAGACGGGTCTCGTTGTCGGCGATCGGGACACCGCGCGCGTCCAGGATCGAGCCGCGTACGGCGGGCTGGACGACCTGCTGGACGTGGTTGCCGGACGCCTCCTTCTGGTACTCCGCGCCCTCGCGGATCTGCAGGTACCACAGGCGGCCGCCGAGGGTGCCGAGCAGGGAGAGGACGAGGATCTGGATCACGACGAGCCGGATCTGGACGCGTGGGGTCCGTCCGGTCTCGGGAATGTTGGTCACTGCGGCTGCCTCCCCCTTTCAGTGCGTGTGCGACGTGTACGACGAGTGCGACGAGTGCGACGAGTGCGACGAGTGCGACATGTACGACTCATATACGACGAACCTGTGCGCCCGGCCGCCGGCCAACTGGCATGCGCTCACAGCCGCTTGACCCCCTTGATGCGGCCGACGCGGGCGGTGCGGGTGCGGGCCTTGGTCTTGAGGCTGCCGAGGCCGCCGCGCTGGCCGCCGATGCGCAGGCCGGTGCCGGAGGAGAGCCAGCCGGAGGAGATATCGGTGCCCTTGGCCGCGGAGTTGGTCTCCGCGAGGGGGTTGTTCTCGGCCTTGCGGGCCAGGGCCATGACCGCGGGGACGACGAACGGGGCGAGCAGCAGGTCGTACAGGGCGGCGGTGAACAGCAGGCTGGTCATGCCGACATGACGGGCGGCGGTGTCACCGACGAGGGCGCCGACACCGGCGTACAGCACCGTGGAGCCGATCGCGGCGGCGACCACGACGAGCATGGGGCCGGTGGCCGACTTGAGCCGGCCGTTCTCCGGCTTGATGAGTCCGGCGAAGTAGCCGATGACGCACAGCACCAGGGCGTAGCGGCCGGCCGCGTGGTCGGCGGGCGGGGCGAGGTCGGCGAGGAGTCCGGCGCCGAAGCCGATGAGGGCGCCGCCGACATGGCCGTACACCATGGCCAGGCCGAGGACGGTGAGCAGCAGTATGTCCGGGACGGCGCCCGGGAGATGCAGGCGGGCGAGGACGCTCACCTGGACCACCAGGGCGACGACGACCAGCGTGGTGGAGAGCAGGATCCGGTTGAAACGCATGGGGGATTCAGCTCCTACTGCTCTTGCTGCTGGTCGTTGGCGGTCGCGGAGGCGGACGGGGTGACCGTCACGGTCACCGTCGGGGTCGGGGTCGGCTTCGGCTTGGCCGGGAGCACCTCGTCGCGCGGGTCCTTCTTCGGGGCCTCGACGACGACGCCGACGATGTCGAGCTTGGTGAAGCCGACGAACGGCGTGACGTAGAGGGTGCGGGTCAGGCCGCCGCCGGAGGGGTCGACCCTGGAGACGATGCCGACCGGGACGCCCGGCACGAAGGGCTTGTCGGCCTGGGAGCCGAAGGTGACGAGCCGGTCGCCCTTCTTCACCTCCGCCTTGCCGTTGAGGAGTTCGACGCGCAGCGGGCGGTCGCCCTGGCCGGAGGCGAAGCCGAGTTCGTCGCTGCCCTCCATGCGGGTGCCGACCGTGAAGTCGGGGTCGTTGGCGAGCAGGACGGTGGAGGCGTCCGGGCCGACCGTGGTGACGCGGCCGACGAGACCGTCGCCGTTGAGGACGGTCATGTCGCGCTTGATGCCGTCGTTGGCGCCGACGTCGATGGTGATGGTCCAGGAGAAGCCCTGCGCCGCCCCTATGGCGATGACCTCGGCTCCCTTGATGCCGTACTGGCCCTCGCCGGCGACCTTCAGCATCTTGTCGAGCTGCTTGAGGCGGCTGCGGTTGCGGTCGTCGCTGCCGAGCTTCGCCTTGAGGGCCGCGTTCTCCTTCTCCAGCTTCGCCAGCCGGTCGTGCCGTTCGCCGGAGTTGCGGATGGCGGAGACGGCATTTCCTACGGGATCGACCGCCGACGACACCCCGTTCTCGATCGGACCGAAGACCGCGGCCGCGGCCTGCCGGGCGCCGTCGACAGGGGAGTTCTGGCCGCCGCGGATATCCACCGTGATCAGCGCGAACGCGATGGCGATCAGCAGCACCAGGAGCAGCCGGCTCTCTTTCGTGTCCCTCACGTGCGGCGGCCGTGCCCTTCCTCATTGGAATGAAGTTTGTGGGAGGTTATGCCTCTATATCAACGATCCGCCGCACGAGAGGAGATCATCTCGTACGGCGGAATCGAAGAGTTACATCATCTGCGCGGCTGGGCGTCCAGGACCTGCTGCAGTGCCTCGAACTCCTCGACGCACTTGCCGGAGCCGAGCGCGACGCTGTCCAGCGGGTCCTCGGCGATGTGGATCGGCATGCCGGTCTCGCGGCGCAGCCGCTCGTCGAGCCCGCGCAGCAGGGCGCCGCCGCCGGTCAGAACGATTCCTCGGTCCATGATGTCGCCGGACAGCTCCGGCGGGCACTTGTCGAGCGTCGTCTTCACGGCGTCGACGATCGCGTTGACGGGCTCCTCGATCGCCTTGCGCACCTCGGCGGCGGAGATGACGACGGTCTTGGGCAGCCCGGAGACGAGATCCCGGCCGCGGATTTCGGTGTGCTCGTCAGCGTCGAGATCGTACGCCGAACCGATCGTGATCTTGATCTGCTCGGCCGTCCGCTCACCGAGGAGGAGGCTGTACTCCTTCTTGATGTGCTGGATGATCGCGTTGTCCAGCTCGTCGCCCGCGACGCGGATGGACTGGGCGGTGACGATGCCGCCGAGCGAGATGACCGCGACCTCCGTGGTGCCGCCGCCGATGTCCACCACCATGTTGCCGGTGGCCTCGTGGACCGGCAGGCCGGAACCGATGGCGGCGGCCATGGGCTCCTCGATGATGTGCACCTGGCGCGCACCGGCCTGGGACGACGCCTCGATGACGGCGCGGCGCTCGACTCCGGTGATGCCGGAGGGCACGCAGACGACGACGCGCGGCCTGGCCAGATACCGCCGCTTGTGGATCTTCAGGATGAAGTAGCGGAGCATCCGCTCGGTGATCTCGAAATCGGCGATGACACCGTCCTTCAGCGGACGCACGGCGACGATGTTGCCCGGGGTCCGCCCGATCATCTTCTTCGCTTCCGCGCCGACCGCCAGGATGCCACCGGTGTTGGTGTTGATCGCGACAACGGACGGCTCGTTGAGTACGATCCCGCGACCCCTGACGTACACCAGCGTGTTGGCGGTCCCGAGGTCGACAGCCATGTCACGGCCGATGAACGACATTGAGTTCCCCATCAGGATTCGTCTGGCCTTCCCACGAGCTTTTGAGGGCTTTTCAGGTCGGCGAGGTGGGTGCTGTGACGTGAAGGCTTCCATCGTAGACGCGCCTGCACGAACACTGCGCGAGGGTCTTCGCCATTGTCAGCATGCGCTGTGCCGCCTCGCTTCTGGAGACGACCCAACGGGGGCACTCGTTCCCCCGATCGCCACGCATATGCCAAAGGATGGCCGAAAACGTACGGCCACCGCAGGTCAGGCAGCCGGGTCGAGGTGACGGACTCTCAGAAAAATTCCCGAAAATATTTACGCGCACCCCCGCCGTGGACGGCTCCGCGCACGGCTCCGCCGGGAACACCGGGACGGACGGGAGCGACCCAACGGCCGGCACCGCCGGGGCTTCGGCGCCTTTCCGATCGGGGCAGCCCATCCGTCCATGGGCCATGGCGACTAGGCAGACGCCCGAACCGACCGCCTCAACCACCAGGCGGACGAGGCCACACCTGACGACAGGGTCGAACTTCACGTGCGGGCCGCCCCCGCGCGCCTCGGCGACCGGCGGACCCGGCCAGACCCGGCCAGACCCGGAAACCATCGGGGCTGCAGTGCAGCACCGGCCCTCTCCTTCGGGAACGGGCGAGCTCTGCCGGACGGTCGCCACCGAGGGGGCCGGGAAGGGCCGACAGACGGCGTCCACCGACCAGCTCCGACCGCCAACTCCGCCGCCGAACCCTCGGGTCCCTCCCGCCGACCGACGAGACCACGCCTGACCGCAGGATCGGATTTCAGGTACGGGTCCGTCCTGCGAGGCGGTCGCCCCCGGCGGGACAAGAAGAAGCCGACGGACGACGTCCACCGACCGTCAGGACCGCCAAACCCACCAGGCAGCCACCCCCTCGCCACCGAACCCCCGCGCCCGGCACGCCCCGCCGAGACCAGAAGCCATCGGAACCGTAGAGCAGCACCGGCCCTCTCCGACCCCGCGGACCCCGCCGCCCCACAGACCTCCCCCGCGCCCCCGCGACCGGCACGCCCGGCCGGGGCGGAAGCCGTCGGGGGGTTAGGGCGGCACCGGTATTTTCCGGTCCCTCGGGACCCGGTCGGCAGACCGGCCCGGTCGGCGGACCAAGGTGGGATCCGCTCAGCCCCCGGAACGGTTACGCGCGGCCAGGGAAGAAGATCTTGACCTCGCGCTCCGCCGACTCCTCGGAGTCGGAGGCGTGGATCAGGTTCTCGCGGACGATGACGCCGTAGTCGCCGCGGATGGAACCGGGGGCCGCGGCGATCGGGTCGGTGGGGCCGGCCAGAGCGCGCAGGCCCTCGATGACGCGCTCGCCCTCGACGATCAGGGCCACCACCGGGCCGGAGGCCATGAACTCCACCAGCGGCTCGTAGAAGGGCTTGCCCTTGTGCTCGCCGTAGTGCTGCTCCAGGGTCTCCTGGTCCAGCGTGCGCAGCTCCAGCGCGGTGATCTGCCAGCCGGCCTTCCGCTCGATACGGCTGATGATCTCGCCGGTCAGGCCGCGACGGACGGCGTCGGGCTTGAGCAGGACGAGGGTGCGCTGGGTCACGGGGAGGCTCCTTCTTACTGACGTGTGCGGTGCAACGAGGTTACAGGGCGTGTCCGGCCGCCCGTTACGCAGCGTCAGGTGTAGTGGAGGCGTCGGCCTGGGCCGCGAAGCGGGCCTTCGCCTCGTCGATCTTCCGTCCGTAGTGCACCGAGGCCCACCACAGCGCCGCGAACACCGCGCCCATGAAGTACATCGTGGGGACGAAGACGCCGGAGGCGATCAGCGCGATCTGAAGCGCCCAGCCGAGGGCCACTCCCCCGGGACGCGTCACCACGCCGCACAGCGCCACGCACAGGAACATGGCGATGCCGCTGACCGTCCACACGGTCGACGTCGACAGGTCAGGGTCCTTCATCGCCACCAGGCCGGCGAAGCCGATGACGAAGAACTCGCCGATCAGGGTCGAGGAGCAGAGCGTACGCATGAAAATCCTCCTCAGCCCTTGCCCAGCAGCAGGCGGGCCTCGCCCACCGTGATGACCGAGCCGGTGACCAGTACACCGCCGCCCGCGAACTCGCCCTCCTCCTCGGCCAGCGTGATCGCGGCCTCCAGGGCGTCGGGCAGCCGCGGCTCGACCTGGACCCGCTCCTCGCCGAACACCTCGACGGCGATCGCGGCCAGCTCGTCGGCGTCCATCGCCCGGTGGCTGGAGTTCTGCGTGACGACGATCTCCGCGAAGATCGGCTCGAAGGCCTCCAGGAGCCCGCGCACGTTCTTGTCGCCGCTCGCGCCCACCACACCGATCAGACGGCTGAAGTCGAAGGCCTCGCCGATCGCCTCGGCCGTGGCCCGCGCGCCCGCCGGGTTGTGCGCGGCGTCCAGGACGATCGTGGGCGAGCGGCGCACGACCTCCAGGCGGCCCGGCGAGGAGACCGCCGCGAAGGCCTTGCGGACCGTGTCGATGTCCAGCGGCTGCGCGCGCTGCGCGCCGACGCCGAAGAACGCCTCCACCGCGGCGAGGGCCACGGCCGCGTTGTGCGCCTGGTAGGCGCCGTGCAGGGGGAGGTACACCTCGGGGTACTCGCCGCCCAGGCCGCGCAGGGTGAGGAGCTGGCCGCCGACGGCGACCTGGCGCTCGATCACGCCGAACTCCAGGCCCTCTCGGGCCACCGTCGCGTCGACCTCGACCGCCTTCTTCAGCAGCACCTGCGCCGCGTCCACCGGCTGCTGGGCCAGGATGACCGTCGCGTCCTGCTTGATGATCCCGGCCTTCTCCGTGGCGATCTCGCCGGGGGTCTCACCGAGCCGGTCCGTGTGGTCCAGGTCGATGGGGGTGACCACGGCGACGTCGGCGTCGATCACGTTCGTCGCGTCCCAGCTGCCGCCCATCCCGACCTCGACGACGGCGACGTCGATGGGCGCGTCCGCGAACGCGGCGTACGCCATGCCGGTGAGCACCTCGAAGAAGGAGAGCCGGAACTCCTGCTGGGCGTCGACCATCTCGATGTACGGCTTGATGTCCTGGTACGTCTCGATGAAGCGCTCGGCGGAGATCGGGGCGCCGTCCAGGCTGATGCGCTCGGTGACCGACTGGACGTGCGGGGACGTGTAGCGGCCGGTGCGCAGGTCGAAGGCGCCGAGGAGGGCTTCGATCATGCGGGCCGTGGACGTCTTGCCGTTCGTGCCGGTGATGTGGATCGAGGGGTACGACCGCTGCGGCTCCCCCAGCACGTCCATCAGCGCGGCGATGCGGCTGACGGACGGCTCCAGCTTGGTCTCGCCCCAGCGGGTGGCCAGCTCGGTCTCGACCTCGCGCAGGGCCTTGTCGACCTCGGGGTCCTCGGGCCTCGCGGGTACGTCTGCCTGTGGCGCGCCGCCTTGGGTGCGCAAGGTGCGGCTGCCGGCCTCGATGACCGCGAGGTCGGGGTCGCGGTCGGTCTCCTCGGCGATGATCTCTTCGAAGGCGTCGAGGGGGTCGGGCGTGTCACTGGTGCCGGGCGCTTCGCTCACAAGGCCAGTCTACGGAGCCGGGGTGACAAAGGGTGCGGTGGCCTGGCAGATCGTGCGCCCGAGGGGGCGGAGTGGCTCCTGTTGTCAGGGGGACGCGGTCGCCCGTGGTCGATCCCGCCCACGCGGCTGAGCCGCGCATTCACGCGGCCCCGCGCCCCCGAGACCGGCGAAGGCCCCCGGAACCTCGCAGCTCCGGGGGCCTCAGTGCCGTACGGGCCCTTACGCCTGGGGGAGGCGGTCCAGCTGGGCCTGGATACGGGCGATGTCCTCGTCCGCCTTGGCCAGCCGCGTGCGGATCTTCTCGACCACCTGGTCGGGGGCTTTCGCGAGGAACGCCTCGTTGCCGAGCTTGGCCGTGGCCTGCGCCTTCTCCTTCTCGGCGGCGGCCAGGTCCTTCGCGAGGCGCTTGCGCTCCGCCGCCACGTCGATCGTGCCGGAGAGGTCGAGGGCGACCTCGGCGCCGGCGACCGGCAGGGTCGCCGTCGCGGTGAAGCCCTCGCCCTCCGGCTGGAGGCGCAGGAGCTGCCGGATGGCGGCCTCGTGCGGGGCCAGCGCCGTGCCGTCGAGGGTGAGGCGGGCCGGGACGCGCTGGCCGGGCTGCAGACCCTGGTCGGCGCGGAAGCGGCGGACCTCGGTGATGACAGACTGGAGGGACTCGATCTCCAGCTCGGCCGTCTTGTCACGGAAGCCACTGTCGGCCGGCCACTCGGCGATGACGACCGACTCGCCGCCCGTGAGGGTGGTCCACAGGGTCTCGGTGACGAACGGGACGACCGGGTGCAGCAGCTTGAGGGTGACGTCCAGGACCTCGCCCAGGACGCGCTTGGAGACCTCGGCCGCCTCACCGCCCGCCTGGAACGTCGTCTTGGACAGCTCGACGTACCAGTCGAAGACCTCGTCCCACGCGAAGTGGAAGAGGGCGTCGGACAGCTTCGCGAACTGGAAGTCGTCGTAGAACGCGTCGACTTCGGCGACGACCGAGTTGAGGCGGGACAGGATCCAGCGGTCGGTCGCCGACATCTTCGCCGGGTCCGGCAGCGGGCCGTCCACCGTCGCGCCGTTCATCAGCGCGAAGCGGGTGGCGTTCCAGATCTTGTTGGCGAAGTTGCGGGAGCCCTGGACCCAGTCCTCGCCGATCGGGACGTCGACGCCGGGGTTGGCGCCGCGCGCGAGGGTGAACCGGAGCGCGTCGGAGCCGTACTTGTCCATCCAGTCCAGCGGGTTGACCGCGTTGCCGAAGGACTTCGACATCTTCTTGCCGAACTGGTCGCGGACCATGCCGTGCAGGGCGATGGTGTGGAACGGCGGGGTGCCGTCCATCGCGTACAGGCCGAACATCATCATCCGGGCGACCCAGAAGAAGAGGATGTCGTAGCCGGTGACCAGGACGGAGTTCGGGTAGAACTTCGCGAGCGACTCGGTCTGTTCGGGCCAGCCCAGCGTCGAGAAGGGCCACAGTCCCGACGAGAACCAGGTGTCGAGGACGTCCGTGTCCTGACGCCAGCCCTCACCGCTCGGAGGCTCCTCGTCCGGGCCGACACAGACGACTTCGCCGTCAGGGCCGTACCAGACCGGAATCCGGTGACCCCACCACAACTGCCGTGAGATGCACCAGTCGTGGAGGTTGTCGACCCAGTCGAAGTAGCGCTTCTCCATCTCCTGGGGGTGGATCTTGACCTTGCCGTCACGGACCGCGTCGCCGGCGGCCTTCGCGAGCGGGCCGACCTTGACCCACCACTGCATGGACAGGCGCGGCTCGATGGTGGTCTTGCAGCGCGAGCAGTGGCCGACGGAGTGGACGTACGGCCGCTTCTCGGCGACGATCCGGCCCTCGGCGCGCAGGGCGGCCACGATGGCGGAGCGGGCCTCGAAGCGGTCCAGGCCCTGGAAGGGGCCGTGGACGGTGATGACGGCGTGCTCGTCCATCACGGTGATGGCGGGCAGGTTGTGGCGCTGGCCGATCTCGAAGTCGTTCGGGTCGTGGGCCGGGGTCACCTTGACGGCGCCGGTGCCGAACTCGGGGTCGACGTGCTCGTCCGCGACGACGGGGATGGAGCGGTCGGTCAGCGGCAGCCTGATGAGCTTGCCGACCAGGTGCTTGTAGCGCTCGTCCTCGGGGTGGACCGCGACGGCGGTGTCGCCGAGCATGGTCTCGGCACGGGTCGTGGCGACGACGATGGTGTCGTCCCCCTCGCCGTACTTCATGGAGACCAGTTCGCCGTCGTCGTCCTGGTACTCGACCTCGATGTCCGAGATCGCGGTGAGACAGCGCGGACACCAGTTGATGATGCGCTCGGCGCGGTAGATCAGCTCGTCGTCGTAGAGCCGCTTGAAGATGGTCTGAACGGCCTGGGACAGGCCCTCGTCCATGGTGAAGCGCTCACGCGACCAGGCGACGCCGTCGCCGAGGCGCCGCATCTGGCCGGAAATCTGCCCGCCGGACTCGGCCTTCCACTGCCAGACCCGCTCGACGAACGCCTCACGGCCCAGGTCGTGGCGGGACTTGCCCTCCTTGCCCAGCTCCCGCTCGACGACGTTCTGCGTGGCGATGCCGGCGTGGTCCATGCCGGGCTGCCACAGCGTCTCGTGACCCTGCATCCGCTTGCGGCGGGTGAGGGCGTCGATGAGCGTGTGCTCGAAGGCGTGCCCGAGGTGCAGGCTGCCGGTGACGTTCGGCGGCGGGATGACGACGGTGTACGCGGGCTTGTCGCTCTTCGCGTCCGCCTCGAAGTAACCCCGCTCTACCCAGCGCTCGTACAGCGGCCCCTCTACATCGGCCGGCGCGTACTGGGTCGGCAGTTCGGGGTCGGGCGCTGGTGGCTGCTGCTGAGCGTTGTCGGTCACCCGGTCAGTTTAGAGGTGTCACGACCCAGTCCCGAAACGCGATTCTTCTGTAACGGTGCGCCCCCCGATGCAGTGGGCTTCCTGTGCCTGCGCCAGGATGTCAGGAACACATAAGCTCTGGAGGGGAACCCAGAAATGAGTCACAACCAGCCGGGCCCGTACGGCGGGCAGCCTCAGCAGCCTGGACCGTACGGCCAGCCGGGTCCCTACGGCCAGCCGCCGCAGGCCCCCCAGCCCGGCTACGGCTACCCCCAGCAGGCCCCTCCCGCCCAGCCCGGCTACGGCTACCCCCAGCAGGGCGTCCCCCCGCAGCAGAACCCGTACGGCCAGCCCACGGCTCCCTACGGCCAGCCCGGGTACGCCGTCCCCGAGCCGCCGGCTCCGGGCGGCGGCAAGAAGAAGACGGGCCTGATCATCGGCGCGGTGGCCGTGGTGGCGGCTGTCGGGGTGGGCGTGTTCTTCGTGGTCGGGAAGGGAAGCGCGAGCGGCGGCTCCGACGTCCCCGACGACGGTGCGCACAAGCTGACCACCCCGGCGGTGGTGCTCGGTGAGTACAAGAAGAGCGACGACGCCGGTGGTCCGATGTCGGACGGCGACCTGAAGGACGCCGAGTCGTGGGGGGTGAAGGACGCCAAGGACGTCAGCGCCGGCTACAAGGTGGAGAACAAGGACAACCCCCTCGCCACGAAGATGATCACCTTCGGCGGCGTCTACGGCACCATCGACGACCCGGAGAAGGCCGTCGACGGTTTCTTCGCCTACTCGAAGAAGGACGCCAAGAAGGACGACGTCACCTTCGAGGGCAGCCCGAAGGTGTACACGCCCAGCTCGCTGGACGGTGCGGTCCTCAAGTGCCAGACCGCCAGCGCCAAGAACACCGAGAGCGGCTCGTCGGGCATCGCGAAGACCATCAAGTTCACGTTCTGCGTCTGGGGTGACCACAGCACGCTCGGCATGGTGATGCCCATGCAGTACTCGGACGTCCTCGCCGGGAAGTCCACCGACCCGGCGGATGCGGCCGAGATGACGGCGAAGCTCCGCAAGGAAGTACGCGTCAAGGCCTGACACCTCGGCCCCGAACGAAGAGGGGCCCCGGCCGGTTCGCCCGGCCGGGGCCCCTTTCGTCGTGCGCGGTGGTGCGGCTACGCGGTCTTCTGCTCGCCCTGCCCGCGTCCCCGAGCTTCCCGCGGGATCAGGGTCGGGTTCACGTTCGAGTGGACGACGTCCGCCGTGATGACGACTCGGGCCACGTCCTTGCGGGACGGGACCTCGTACATCACCGACATGAGGACCTCCTCCATGATGGCGCGGAGGCCTCGGGCGCCGGTCTGGCGGAGGATGGCCTGGTCGGCGATGGCCTCCAGGGCCTCGCGCTCGAAGTCCAGCTCCACGCCGTCGAGTTCGAAGAGGCGCTGGTACTGCTTGACCAGGGCGTTGCGGGGTTCCACCAGGATCTGCAGGAGGGCCTCGCGGTCCAGGTTGTGGACCGACGTGATCACCGGGAGACGGCCGATGAACTCGGGGATCATGCCGAACTTGACCAGGTCCTCCGGCATGACGTCCTCGAAGACGTCCTTGGCTTCGAGTTCACGCTTGGAGCGGATCGTCGCGCCGAAGCCGATGCCCTTGGCGCCGGCCCGGGCTTCGATGATCTTGTCCAGGCCCGCGAACGCGCCGCCCACGATGAACAGGACGTTCGTCGTGTCGATCTGGATGAACTCCTGGTGCGGGTGCTTGCGGCCGCCCTGCGGCGGGACCGAGGCCGTGGTGCCTTCGAGGATCTTGAGCAGGGCCTGCTGTACGCCCTCGCCCGACACGTCGCGGGTGATGGAAGGGTTTTCACTCTTCCGCGCGACCTTGTCGATCTCGTCGATGTAGATGATCCCCGTCTCGGCCTTCTTGACGTCGTAGTCCGCGGCCTGGATGAGCTTCAACAGGATGTTCTCTACGTCCTCGCCCACATAGCCGGCCTCCGTGAGAGCCGTCGCGTCCGCGATGGCGAACGGAACGTTCAGCATGCGCGCCAGCGTCTGTGCGAGGAGTGTCTTGCCGGAGCCCGTGGGGCCCAGCAGGAGGATGTTGGACTTCGCCAACTCGATGGCGTCGTCGCGGCCTTGGGCGCCGCCGTTCTCCCCCGCCTGAACCCGCTTGTAGTGGTTGTACACCGCGACTGAGAGAGCTTTCTTGGCGGCCTCTTGGCCGACTACATAGCCCTCCAGGAACTCGTAGATCTCGCGGGGCTTGGGGAGTTCCTCCCAGCGCACCTCGCTCGTCTCCGCGAGTTCCTCCTCGATGATCTCGTTGCAGAGATCGATGCACTCGTCGCAGATGTACACACCGGGCCCTGCGATGAGCTTCTTGACCTGCTTCTGGCTCTTGCCGCAGAACGAGCACTTGAGCAGATCGCCGCCGTCACCGATGCGTGCCACGGTGTGCTTCCCCTTCGCCTGGGAGACGCCTGGACGCTAGAGTCCAGCGGCTCCTGGTGCTGCCTTATGTCCGACGGTACCTTGCCGGGCCCCCCGTTCGGGCCCCCCTTGGCACGGTTCACTTTGACGTGCACCGTGCCAAGGACCACAAAGGGCGGGTCCTCCGCGTCAGCGGACTGAGGCGTTGTTCATCTTCCGGGTGGAGATGATCTGGTCGACGATGCCGTATTCGAGCGCCTCCTCGGCCGTGAGGATCTTGTCGCGCTCGATGTCCTCACGGACCTTCTCGATCGGCCGGTTGGTGTGCTTGGCGAGCATCTCTTCCAGCTGCGTACGCATCCGGGTGAACTCGTTCGCGATGATCTCCAGGTCGGAGAGCTGTCCGCGGCCGGTGGAGCCGGCCGGCTGGTGGATGAGGACGCGGGAGTTCGGCAGCGCCATGCGCTTGCCGGGCGTACCGGCGGCGAGCAGGATGGCCGCGGCGGAGGCCGCCTGGCCCATGCACACCGTCTGGATGTCGGGCTTCACGAACTGCATCGTGTCGTAGATCGCCGTGAGGGCGGTCATGTCGCCGCCCGGGCTGTTGATGTAGATCGAGATGTCCCGGTCGGGGTCCATCGACTCCAGGCACAGCAGCTGCGCCATGACGTCGTTGGCGGAGGCGTCGTCGATCTGGACGCCGAGGAAGATCACGCGCTCCTCGAAGAGCTTCGCGTACGGGTCGTACTCGCGGATGCCCTGGGAGGTGCGCTCGACGAAGCGCGGAATGACATAGCGGCTCTCGGGCCGCGGCCCGTCGTAGAGGCCGCTGGCGGCGCCGGGGAAATTGCTCATATGCGTGTTCACCGTCCTGGTGGCGTTCTGGGGGCTGGAGTACTCGACGGAGCGTGCGGAACCGGGCCGGTCAGGCACCGGTGCCGCCGCCACCCGGAACACCGGAGGCATGCGTGATGATCTCGTCAATGAGACCGTACTCCTTGGCCTCTTCCGGGGTGAACCAGCGGTCGCGGTCGCCGTCACGGACGATCGTCTCGACGGTCTGGCCGGAGTGCAGCGCGGTCAGCTCGGACATGGTCTTCTTGGTGCGCAGCAGGTACTGGGCCTGGATCTTGATGTCCGAGACCGTACCGCCGAGGCCCGCGGAGCCCTGGTGCATCATGATGTCGGTGTGCGGCAGGGCGAAGCGCTTGCCGGCGGTGCCGCCGGTGAGCAGGAACTGGCCCATCGAGGCCGCCATGCCCATGCCGATGGTGACCACGTCGTTCGGGATGTACTGCATGGTGTCGTAGATCGCCATGCCGGCCGTCACCGAGCCGCCGGGACTGTTGATGTAGAGGTACACATCCTTGTTCGGATCGGCGGCGAGCAGCAGCAGCTGTGCGGTGATCTTGTTGGCAATGTCGTCGTCGACCTGCTGGCCGAGGAAGATGATCCGCTCGCCGAGCAGCCGGTTGTAGACCTGGTCGCCGAGGCCACCACCGATGGAGGGCTCGCCGGCGGCGGAGGGCATCAGATTCGTCACGTATCCACCTGCTCGTCTTACGACGGCGCCGGGCCGTCTCGCGTGGTCCTGCCGGAGGCTTGGCGGGGGGCTTCAGGAGACTCCCCTGCCCCCGTACTCATGGACCCTAACGCTCAGGCCCCCTCGACGAATCCCGGAGATGAGGGTGTTCGCCGGGGGCGTAGTTCCGTGGGGGATTCGGTGCGCTGCCGAGTGCGGGTGCGTTGTGGCTGGTCGCGCCCACTCGGCGGAGCCGCACCTGTCACAGCCCCGCGGCCCCGGGGCCAGCACTCGCACCCGGGTACGACAACGGGCCCCGGGGTTGGTCCCCAGGGCCCGTCCACGCCGTCAGAGGCGCCGTAGGGCTCAGCCCTCGGCCTTCTCCTCGTCCGCGCCCTCGGCGGCGCCCTCGACGGCCTCCACCGTCTCCGTGGCGGCCTCGACCTCGTCCTCGTCCTCCAGGTCGACGATCTCGCCGTTGGTGTCCTTCACCGTGGCGGCCTCGACCACGACGGCCAGGGCCTTGCCGCGGGCGACCTCGCCGACGAGGAGGGGCACCTGGCCGCCCTCGACGACGGCCTGGGCGAACTGGTCGGGGGACATGCCGGAGGAGGCGGCACGCCGCATGAGGTGCTCGGTGAGCTCCTCCTGGTTGACGTTGAGCTTCTCCAGCTTGACCAGCTCGTCGAGGACGAACTGGGTCTTGATGCCCTTGACCGCGGCCTCGCGGGTCTCGGTCTCGAACTCCTCGGCGGTCTTGCCCTGGATCTCCAGGTACTTGTCGAGGGTCAGGCCCATCTGGCCGAGCTGGTGGTGCTCCAGGTTGTGCTTGCGGGTGTTGATCTCGTCCTCGAGCAGCTTCTCGGGGACCGGGACCTCGACCAGTTCGAGCAGCTTGTCCAGGACACGCTCCTGGGCCTGCGTGGCCTGGTCGTACTGCTTCATGTTCTCCAGGCGCTTGCGGCTGTCGGCCTTGAGCTCCTCGAGGGTGTCGAACTCCGAGGCGAGCTGCGCGAACTCGTCGTCCAGCTCGGGCAGTTCGCGCGCGGCGACCTGGGTGACCTTGACGGTGACCTCGGCCTCCCGGCCGGCGGCGGAGCCGCCCTTGAGCTCGGAGGTGAAGGTGGCCTCGCCACCGGCCTCCAGGCCCTTCACGGCGTCGTCGATGCCGTCGAGCAGCTCGCCGGAGCCGATGGTGTAGGAGACACCGTCGGCGATGCCGTCCTCCAGGACCTCGCCGTCGACCTTGGCCTCCAGGTCGATGGTGACGACGTCGCCGTCCTCGGCGGCACGCTCGACCGGGGAGGTGGAGGCGAAGCGCTCACGGAGCTGCTCCACCGACTTCTCGATGTCCTCGTCGGTCACCTCGACGGCGTCGACCTCGACCTCGATACCGGAGTAGTCCGGGATCTCCAGGGCCGGGCGGATGTCGACCTCGGCGGTGAAGTTCAGCGTCTCGCCGTCCTTCAGCTCCGTGATGTCGACCTCGGGCTGGCCGAGCGGGCTGAGCTCGGCCTCGTTGACCGCCTCGGTGTAGAACTTCGGGAGCGCGTCGTTGACGGCTTCCTCAAGCACCGCACCGCGACCGAACCGCTGGTCGATGACACGGGCCGGGATCTTGCCCTTGCGGAAGCCCTTCACCGTGACCTGCTGGTTGATCTTCTTGTACGCCGCGTCGAGGCTGTCCTTGAGCTCCTCGAAGGGCACCTCGACAGTGAGCCGAACCCGGGTCGGGTTCAGGGTCTCCACGGCGCTCTTCACGGTTCGGTCTCCTTGTGGCTGACTTCTTGGTTTTCGCCGGAGCCAGAAAGGTCCGGCGGATAGCCGCCCGGAGGAGTTCGTAGGCCGAGTGGGCCGGGACACACGGGCGCGCAGCTTGCATAGTAACCGCAGCAGCTGGACGCCCCAAAAGGCGATCACCGGGCGTGGCCGACGAATGTTCTCGGCCGGTGGTCGGGGTGGCGGGATTTGAACCCACGGCCTTCCGCTCCCAAAGCGGACGCGCTACCAAACTGCGCCACACCCCGTCTGGTGCGACACGTAGGGTACATGCCCGCAGGCAGTGCAGACGCCGCATTTGCCGAGCCGCCGGACGCGCGGTGGGGTCGTACGCAATGAAGTGTGCGGCGACCGCATGCGACCCGCTACGATGCCTCCTGTGCCGCGGTCGGACGATCTGTGGCGCGTCCCGTGCGGGCGTAGCTCAATGGTAGAGCCCTAGTCTTCCAAACTAGCTACGCGGGTTCGATTCCCGTCGCCCGCTCTGTACGGCTCAGGGCCAGGTCAGAGGATGATTCCTCCGCCTGGCCCTGATCGTTTCCTGGTGCTGCGATCAGCCCGGGGTGTCCCCCCGCGGGTCCGTGGACTCAGCCCGCCTGTCCCTGCTCCGTGCCGGTTGTCGGCGGGACCGCCCGGAGCTTCGCCTCAAGCTGCACCCAGGACAGGTCCGGGCCCTCGAGCTCGACGACAGCGCTCCAGACGGCGGGCAACTCGGTGAACTCCCCGAACGGCTCCCGGTGCATACGGACCACCCGGGCCGGGGGAATCGCGGCTCCCGGTGGGCTGTCCACCGGGAGTACCGAATCGCCGAGGAAGACCCCCCGCTCCAGACTGACGCTGCGGGCGTGGCAGACCACCCGGTGCGCCGAAGGACGCTCGTAGACGATCAACACGCGCAGTAGTCCCACGGGCTCAGTGCCCATCATTGTGCGGATGCCTCCATCCGACCGGCCCCCGGGCCGGCCGCTCGGGGTGTCAGAGCGACGCGGCCTCGCCCGCGTGGACGGCGCGCAGGGCGCGCTCGACGGTCTCCTGGTTCTCGCCGACCGGAGCCACATAGTCGAGGACGTCGCGCGCGGCGTCCTCCCCGAGGGTGCGGGTGATCACCCATGTGGCGAGATACTGGGACGCGAGGCAGCCCCCCGCCGTGGCGATGTTCCCCTCGGCGTGGAACGGCGCGTCCAGCACGGTGACGTCGCAGGCCTCGACGAAGGGCCGACTCTTCGTGTCGGTGCAGGCGGGCATGCCGTCCAGCAGTCCGAGCCGGGCGAGCACCAGCGCGCCGGAGCACTGCGCACCGATCAGCTGCCGGGAGGGGTCGAGCGGCAGCCTGGAGATCAGCCGGTCGTCGGCGACCACGTCGCGCGTCTTCACCCCGCTGCCGATCAGTACGACGTCGGCTTCGGTCACGAACTCCATCGGGCGCTGCCCGGTCACCTCGACGCCGTTCATGGACGTGACCACCGGCGTCGGCGTCGTGATGAAGGCCTCCAGGCCGTCCTTGCGGCACCGGTTGATCAGCGCGGAGGCGATGAAGCTGTCGAGCTCGTTGAATCCGTCAAAGGTGACCACGGCTGCCCGCATGGGATCCCCTGGGAAGTTCGGAAGTACGGCACTGGTGGCCGATTTTCTCAGGCGCGTCTCTCAGGCGCTCAGGCGCGTTTCCCAGGCGCGGGGAGTCACAGGTCGCGTACGTTCACCGTGAAGACGGAGCGGACGCCGTACGGCACATAGAGGGCGTCTCCGACCAGGACCAGGGGGGTGCTGGCCGGGCCGGTCGAGTCGGCCGTGTCGCCGTCGTCGCGACCGGGGAGGGTGGCCCTGACCTTGCCGGTGCGCAGGTCGAGGGCGGCGAGGCGGCCGGTCGGCGAGGCCAGGTAGAGCCGGGTGGCGGTGGCGGTCGGCGGGCCGGGCTGTTCGACGGTGGAGTTGCTGCGCCAGAGCAGGCGGCCGTCGCGCGGCGAGAACGCGTGGACGCTGCCGCTGGTGAAGGTGCAGTAGACGGTTCCGCGCTCCAGGTACACGCCGGTCATGCCGGTCTCGGCGCGGGCCAGCCGCATGACCGTGACCACGCGCGAGGAGAGGTCGAGCAGGGTCAGGGTGCGCAGGGTGCCCGTGGAGTCGGCCAGCACGAGGTGGTCCCCGTCCTGGCCGAGGACGCTCAGCGCGCCCTTGGCCGACACCGTCCACAGGGACCGGCCGGTGGCGGGGTCGAGCCGGGTGACGCTCGTACGGCCGGGGATGTAGCTCCTGCCGAAGGCCCCGCACAGCACGTATGCGCGCCCCGCGGCCCCGCTCAGCTGACAGGCGCCCTTCTGGGACGCGTTCGAGTACCGCATGGGGTGCTTCCAGCGGACGTGGCCGTCGGCGGCGTCGAGCAGGGCGTACGACTCCCCCTTGTCGCCGTGGACGGTGATGACGCCCTCGGCCGTGGGGACGGTGTAGTCGCCCCCGTCGCCGCCGGAGGCCAGGTCGCCTTCGCCGGTGACCGTCTTCCACAGCACCTTGCCGGTGTCGGCCCGTACGGCCTGGACCGAGTAGCGGGTCACGACCGTGTCCGTGTGGCCCTTGGGCGTCCGGTCGTCGGCGCCCCAGACGTACACGCCGCCGCCATGGGTGCCGATGATCGTGCCGCCGGTTCCGGCACTGTTCTCGCCGGGGGTCGGGTCGATGGGGAGGGTCCAGGTGTTGCGTCCGTCGGCCAGGGTGAAGCGGGTCGCCATGATGCTGTCGCCGGCACACACGAGGGACGCGCCCACGGCGGTGCAGCGGCTGAAGGCGTTGTCGGCGAGCGCGCCGTCCGGGGCGCCGGCCTTCGGGCCCTTGGCCTGCCGGTGCCAGGGGTGCCAGCCGGCCGGGAGGTCGTCCCGGGGACCGTCGTCACCGCGCGTGACGGCGACGGTCGTAGCGGCGACGGCGGCCAGGACGGCGGTGACGGCCCCGGCAACCAGCCACCACCTGCGGCGGCGCCCGCTCGGCCGTGCCGGGCCGGAGGCGTCCGGGGACTCCGGGCCGGGCTTCGGTTCGGGCAGGAGGCCGTCGCGCAGCAGGCGCAGGAGTTCGTCGGGGGTGGGACGGGACTTGGGGTGCTTTTCCAGGCAGAGCCGGACGAAGGGGAGCAGTTCCTCGGGCACGCCGTCGAGTTCGGGCTCGCCCTCGACGACGCGGGTCGCGGTCTCGTAGGGGTTCGGGCTGTCGAACGGGCCGCGCCGGGTGGCGGCGTACGCCAGGACCGCGCCGAGGGAGAAGATGTCGGCGGCCGGGCCCACGTCGTGCGGGGACGAGAACTGTTCCGGCGACATGAAGGGCGGGGTGCCCATCACGCGGCCCGTCTGGGTGAGGACGTCGGCGGCGGCGAGGTCGGCGGCGCGGGAGATGCCGAAGTCGATGACCCGGGGGCCGTCCTCGGCGAGCATCACGTTGGCCGGTTTCAGGTCGCGGTGGACCACGCCGGCGCGGTGGATGTCGCGCAGCGCCTCGGTGAGGCCGGCGGCGAGTTCGCGCAGCCGGTCCTGGGGCAGGGGGCCGTGCCGGCGGACGTGGGTGCCGAGGTCCTCGCCCGGTATGTAGAGCGTGGCCATCCAGGGGCGCGGCGCGTCGGCGTCCGCGTCCACCACGGGGGCGGTGAAGGCACCGCTGACCTGACGGGCGGCGGCGACCTCACGGCTGAAGCGGGCGCGGAACTCGTCGTCGTCGGCGTACTGGCCGTGGACGACCTTGACGGCGAGCCGGCGGCCGGAGGCGGAGCGGGCCAGGTAGACCACGCCCATGCCGCCGCTGCCGAGGCGGTCCTCGATCCGGTAGCCGCCCACCTCGGCCGGATCGGAGTCGCGCAGCGCCATCCCCGTACGTCCCCCCGTTGTTGTGTTGTTCCGCAGTACAGCCTGCCGGAAGCCGCCCCGCCGCCGGTCAGAAGGTGATCGAGTTGATCGATTCGGCTATCGAGTTGAGGAACCGGTTGATGGACGGGGCCATGCCGGTCGAGGCGAGGAAGAAGCCGAACAGGATCGCGACGATGGCGGGACCGGCCTTGATGTTCCCCCCTCGGATCAGCACCACAAGGATGATCGCCAACAGCAGCACCACGGACAGTGAAATGGCCACACTGATCACACCCTCGGTCGATCCGCACTCCCGGACCGGGGGCACATCCCCGCACCCCCGCCAGAACCATCGTGCCACCAACCCGGCCGCCCTATGCGGCCCGTGACGCATCGTCGGGTACGCACCCATCGCGGAGCGGCTCCCCGCACAGTAATTCGAGGGCACACCCTCACGATGATCACAGGGAATTGCACGGCATCGTTTCCCTGTCCACACATCCCGTTCGCAGGTAATTCGAATTGTTGGCACAGACGCGACCCTTTGCACCAATTAGTCGTGACGTATCCGGACATCAAGGGTGACCTTCGGCCTTCGATGTGCTGACCATCACGTAGACAGGGACGTCAACTTCCGTGATTCCTGGGCACCCGAAGCCTCATATCCAGGATTCACACCGAGAGATTTACGAAATCCCACAGACAACGCTAGGGTGCCTCAGATGTTTGACGCCGCCTCGTCCCCCGGCCAGCACCGAAGGCCGCTCCCTCCGGCACAGTCGCCGGTGAACGGAGTGCCGAGTCCGCGTACCCCGATGAGTACGCAGAAGCGGGACAGACCGGGCAAACAGCGCGACGCGTTCTTCGACAACGCCAAGTACCTGGCGATCGTGCTCGTCGCGATCGGTCACTCCTGGGAACCGCTGAAGGGCGACAGTCGCATCCTGGAGGGCGTGTACACCGTCGTGTACGCCTTCCACATGCCGGCGTTCATCATCATCTCCGGCTTCTTCTCACGCAGCTTCGACATGCGCCCGGACCGGCTCAAGCGGCTCATCACCGGTGTCGCCGTGCCGTACATCGTCTTCGAGACCGCCTACCCGCTCTTCAAGCGGTTCGTCGACCACGCCCCCGACCAGGACATCAGCCTCCTCGATCCCTGGTACCTGACCTGGTTCCTGTGCGCGCTGTTCATCTGGCGGCTCACCACCCCGGTCTGGAAACTGGTCCGCTGGCCGCTCCCGCTGGCGATCGGCCTCGCCATGGCAGCGTCCGTCACCCCGAGCATCGGCGACGACCTGGACCTCCAGCGCGTCCTGCAGTTCCTGCCGTACTTCGTGCTGGGCCTGTGCATGAAGCCGCACCACTTCCAGCTGGTGCGCCGCCGCTGGGTGCGCGTCGCGTCGGTGCCGGTGTTCGCGGCTGCGCTGGCGGTCGGCTGGTGGAGCGTGCCGCGGATGGACACCGCGTGGCTCTACCACCGTCAGTCCGCCCAGGAGTTCGGCGTGCCCTGGTGGTACGGGCCGCTCATGGTCCTGGCGCTGTTCGCCTGCTCGCTGGTGCTGACCGCCTGCTTCTTCGCCTGGGTACCGGGCCGGAGGATGTGGTTCACCGCGCTGGGCGCGGGCACCCTCTACGGCTACCTGCTGCACGGCTTCCTGGTGAAGTACGGCGACTACAAGGGCTGGTTCGACCACCCCTGGCTGCACCGCCCGCTCGGCGAGATCCTGGTCAGCGTCCTCGCGGCGGCCGTCGTCACCCTGCTGTGCACCAAGCCCGTGCAGCGCGTCTTCCGGTTCGCCATGGAGCCGAAGATGGAGTGGGCGTTCAAGCAGGACGCGGCCGAACTGGCCCGTGAGCGCCAGAGGGAGCACGTCCGCGAGAAGGTCAGCGTGTAGCCGGACGGTTCGGACCATCCGGACCGTCCAGGCCTTCCGGGCCATACAGGCCCTACGGGCCACCCGGGTCATCCAGGCCGTCATCCCCCAGACCGAGAAGTGCCCGCATCCGCGCGTACTTCTCGGTCAGCCGTTTCCGGACGGGCTCGTCGAGGACCGCGAGGCGGTCCGGGTCCGCGTTGTGCGCCAGATCGGCCTCCTTCACCAGCAGCGCGCCGGGCGTCCGCAGGATGCGTCGCGCGTACGCCTCCGGCTCCTCCCCCGCCCGCTTGGTGACGGCGAGCACGATGTCCTTGATGCGCCGGCTCAGCGCGGCCCCGCTCAGCCACTCCCGCGACAACGCGTCGTCCTCGACGGAGTCGTGCAGCCAGCCCGCCGCGATCTGCTCCTCGTCACCGCCACGGGCGCGCACGCCCTCCGCGACGGCCCGCAGATGTTCGGCGTACGGCCGCCCCGCCTTGTCCGTCTGCCCCTCGTGGGCGGCGCGCGCCACGGCCTCGATCTCGGCCAGGGTGAGCATGCGATGTGTCTCGGTCACGCTTCCAGTGTCACCCGCCGTCGCGCGCCGTCCCCCACGTGTGACGACCGCGCGGAGGTCAGCGCATCGCCTGCGCGCCGTCCCGGCAGATCAGCAGCAGTGCCCGGTCGTCGTTGACGTCCTTGGCCACCGCCTCGATGAGGTGCCAGGCGGCTCCGTGGAAGCCTCCGGCGACATACCGGTCGGCCTCCCCCGTCAGTCGGTCTATGCCCTCGACGATGTCCCGGTCGGAGGTTTCCACCAGACCGTCCGTGAACAGCATCAACACGTCGCCGGGGCGGAGCGACCCCTTCACGGGGTCGAACTGGGCGCCGTCGTACACACCGAGCAGCGGCCCCTCGGCCGCCTTCTCCTCCCAGCGGCCGCTGCCGGCGCTGAGTTGGAGCCCCGGCGGATGCCCGGCCGAGTACAGCTCGTAGTCCCCGGAGTCGAGGTCCAGGACCAGGTGGATCGAGGTCGCGAAACCCTCGTCCCAGTCCTGCCGCAGGAGATAGCCGTTGGCCGCCGGAAGGAACGCGTGCGGCGGCAGTGAACCCAGCAGTCCGCCGAACGCCCCCGACAGCAGCAGCGCCCGGGACGCCGCGTCCATGCCCTTGCCGGACACGTCCGTGAGGACGACCTCCATCGTGCGGCCGCCGTTCGTACGGGACGCGACCACGAAGTCGCCGGAGAAGGACTGGCCGCCCGCGGGCCGCAGCGCCATCTCCCGGTGCCAGCCGTGCGGCAGCTTCGGCAGCTTGCTCTGCACCCGGATCCGCTCGCGCAGGTCGAACAGCATCGTGCCGCCGCGCCGCCAGGGCACACCGACCCGGCTGCGGAACTGTGCGGTGAGCAGGCCGAAGAAGCCGCAGGCCGCGACCACGAGGACCACGCCCGGGGTGACCCGGGACGGCCCTTCCGTGTACGGCCCCAGCTGCACCGACTCCACGATCAGCGCCGTCGCCGCCGCCGCGTACAGCCCGAGCAGGCTCGCCGGACGCAGCAGCAGCCCGCCCGCGACGATCGGCAGCACCAGCGTGGCCGGTGAGCACCACACCGAGTTGCCGAGGGTCATGCCCGCGAGCACCGGGATGGTCAGCAGCAGCCCGGCCAGCGCGATCCAGTCCGAGCCGTCCCCGCGGAAGTAGTCCACGGCACTTTTGCGCACGCCGACGCGGACCCGGTGCCACAGCACTTTCCACCGGGCCGGGAGCGTCTCGGCCTTCGCGCGCCGTTCTCCTCCTGCTGCCATTAGTTCGGGACCCTATCCATCGGACCAGCCGCTTGGCACGCGAGGTCCGACTTATCCCCCGTCCGAGGCTCAACTTCACAGAACCCGCCCCGCCCGGCCGCCCGGAGGAAAATCGTTCGCTCGTCCCGCATTGCCCTGGTACGCATACTTCATGGGGACTGACCTTGTGCAAGACCGTGCGACCGAGCTGCGCGTACTGCGGCCGGAAGACCAGGATTCCTGGTACGACCAACTGATCCGCGCCTTCGGCGGGGTCCCGGAGTTGGCCGAGGAGCGGCAGCTGTGGTACTCGGTCACCGAGGTCGACCGGTCGATCGGCGCCTGGGACGGGGACGAGATCGTCGGCACGGCCGGGGCCTTCGGCTTCCGGCTGACGGTGCCGGGCGGAGCGTCGGTGCCGGCCGCGGGCGTCACGATGGTGAGCGTGGCCGCCACGCACCGGCGGCGTGGCGTACTGACCTCGATGATGCGGCGGCAGCTGGACGACGTGCGGGCGTGGGGGTGGCCGCTCGCGGTGCTGACCGCGTCCGAGCCGGTCATCTACGGACGGTTCGGTTACGGCGTCGCGACCTACCACGTCAACGCCGGGATCGACACGTCCCGGGTACGGCTGTCGGTGCCGCCCGGCACCGATGACGTACGTCTGCGGTACGCCGCGCCGGCCGACGTCCTCGACGCGTGCGAGGCGGTCTACGCCCGGCGGGTGCCGCTGCGGCCCGGGATGCTGGCGCGGCAGCCCGGCTGGGACCGGGTCCAACTGCTCGACCCGGAGAGCGAGCGGAACGGGGCGTCGCCGCTGCAGTGCGTGCTGGCCGAGCGGGACGGGGAGGTCGTGGGGTTCGCGCGCTTCCGGGTCAAGCCGGAGTGGGAGGCGGCGGGACCCAAGGGAACGGTTGTACTGGAGGACATGGAGGCGCTCGACCCGGCCGCGCACGCCGCCGTGTGGCGGTTCCTGTTCGGCGTCGACCTGACCTCGACGATCGACGCGCGGCGGCGGCCGGTGGACGAACCGTGGCAGTACATGGTGTCCGACATCCGGCGGTGCCGGATGCTGGTGCGCGACTCGCTGCACGTACGGCTCGTGGACGTCGGCGCGGCGCTGGAGGCGCGGACCTACCAGGCTCCGGTCGATGTGGTGTTCGAGGTCGAGGACTCCTTCTGCCCCTGGAACGCCGGGCGTTGGCGGCTCACCGGGGACATGAAGGGGGCGTCCTGCGTACGCACCGACGACGCGGCCGACCTCGCCCTGTCCGTACGGGAGTTGGGAGCCGCGTACCTCGGTGGCGTCTCGCTGCTGTCGCTGGCGGAGGCCGGGCGGGTGCGGGAGCTGCGGCCGGGCGCGTCGGCGGAGGCGTCCGTGGCCTTCGGCTCACCGGTGGCGCCCTGGCTGCCGCACGGGTTCTAGCGGCCGGTCAGCTGGTCCAGCGGCCGGTCGCCTGCTCCGGCGGCCGGTCAGCGCTGCTGGCAGGCCGGGCACCAGAAGAGGTTGCGGGCGGCGAGGTCGGCGGTGCGGATCTCGTCGCCGCAGATGTGGCAGGGGAGGTTCGCCCGGCGGTAGACGTACACCTCGCCGCCGTGGTCGTCGACGCGCGGCGGCCGGCCCATCGCCTCCGGGGTGTGCTCGGGGCGGACGGTGTCGATGCGGTTGTTGCGGACGCCCTCGCGCATGAGGTCCACGAGGTCGGCCCAGATCGCGTCCCACTCGGCGGGGGTGATGACCCTGCCCGCGCGGTACGGGTCGATGCCGTGCCGGAAGAGGACCTCGGCGCGGTAGACGTTGCCGACGCCCGCGATGACCTTCTGGTCCATGAGGAGGGCGGCGATCGTCGTACGGCTGCGGCGGACGCGGGCGTACGCGGCCGAGGGGTCGGCGTCGCCGCGGAGCGGGTCGGGGCCGAGCCGGTCGTGTATCGCCCGCTTCTCGGCGTCCGTGATCAGGGCGCAGGTGGTGGGGCCGCGGAGGTCGACGTACGCGGTCTCGTTCGCGAGGCGGAGGCGGACCGTGTCGGTGGGCGGGGGCGCCGGGGCGTCACCGAAGCCGACCTTGCCGAAGAGGCCGAGGTGGATGTGGACCCAGTCGGCGTCCCGGAAGCCGAGGAAGAGGTGCTTGCCGTGGGCCTCCGTCCGGGTGAGCTCCGCGCCGGTCAGCAGCTCGGCGGCGTCGGAGAACTTGCCCTGGGGGCTGGTGACTCGCGTCGGCCGGCCCTGGAAACGGTTGGCGTAGTCCTGCGCCAGCCGGTGGATGGTGTGCCCCTCTGGCACGGTGGCCGTGTCCTTTCCTGCCGCTCCTGCCGCCCGGAGCTCCGCCCCGGACCCCGCTTCCGACGGGGGGCACAGCCCCCCCGTCCCTCGTCAGTCCTGCTGCGGGTGGTGCGCCGGGATCGGGGGCAGGTCGCCCGTCGTCTCGTAGTCCGACAGCATGTCGATGCGGCGGATGTGGCGTGCGTCTCCGGAGAACGGGGTGTTCAGGAAGGTCTCGACGAACTTGGTCGCCTCCTCCTGCGTGTGCATGCGCGCGCCCACGGCCACGACGTTGGCGTTGTTGTGCTGCCGGCCGAGGGAGGCGGTCTCCTCGCTCCAGGCGAGGGCGGCCCGGACGCCCTTGACCTTGTTCGCCGCGATCTGCTCACCGTTGCCGGAGCCGCCGATCACGATGCCGAGGGCGTCGGAGTCCACGGCGGTCCGCTCCGCGGCGCGGAGGCAGAAGGGCGGGTAGTCGTCCTGGGCGTCGTAGATGTGGGGGCCGCAGTCGACGGGGTCGTGTCCCGCCTCCTTGAGCCACTCGACGAGGTGGTTCTTGAGTTCGAAGCCCGCATGGTCCGAGCCGAGATACACGCGCATGGGACGAGTGTGACACGGCTGTTTCAGGGCGGCAGCTTCGGGTCTCAGCCAAGGAAGGCACCCCCCTCCCTCCAGGGAGGGGAGCAGTCAAAGCAGGGTGAAGCCGTCCTTGACCTTGTCGTACGTCTTCAGGGCCTGGGTCTCGATCTCCGGCTGATACCAGGTGTTGATCTGGTACGACTTCCCGTCCGCGTCGAAGCCCAGCAGCAGGGCGTGCCAGTGGACGCCCTTGAGCGTGAAGGTGTACTCCCAGACGACCGCCGGGTGGCCCTGGAAGGTCGTCTCCTCCAGGCGGAGCTTGGTGTAGTCCTGGCCCTCGTGGGCGTTCTGCTCCGAGGTGCGCCAGGTGTCGATCAGATTGCCGCGGGCGAGCGACGACTTGCCGACGAGTTCCTGGCGGCCGTCCGGAGAGGTGTAGTGCACCTCGGAGCCGGTGTTCACGTCCCGCCGCCAGCCCTTCGGCGTCACCCATGCGAACCCGCCCGCCTCCCGGTGCGCGCCCGGCGGCAGGCTCCGCGGCCTGGACGTGCCCTCGACGGTGGGTGAAGAGGTGGTCGTACCGCCGCTGGAGGAGGGAGAGGAAGAAGAGGGAGAGGAAGAAGAGGGCGAGGAGGGAGCGGAAGAGGAAGCGGCGGCGGACGGCGAGGAACCGGCGTCCGTGTCGTCCCGCCGCCCGCCGGACGACGTGGCGAGCAGGACCGCGACGACGACGGCGACGGCGACCAGCCCCGCGGCCGCGAGGAGGGCGGTGCGGCGACGGCCGGGGTGGGGGTGTGCCGGGGCGGCGGGGCCGGGGGGTTCGCCCGGCGGTATGCCCACGGGGCGGGGGGCGTACGAGCCCGGCGGACCGTGGCCCGGACGCCGCTCGGTCACCGCCTGGGCGCGGGGGAGGGACACGCCCTGCCCGGGGTGAGCCCCGGGTGCCGGTACCACGGAGTTGCTGGAGGGCATCTCGGAACGGACTTCGGAGCGCAGCTCGGAGGCGGCTTCGGCGGAGACTGCGGGGGTCCGGGGGGTCGGGGGCGGCTCAGGGGGTGCGGTGGGCGGCGCGGGGACCGGCGCGGGGACCGGCACGTGGCGCTCGGGGACGGTCCCGTCGGCGACGGGCGAGGCCGACGGCACCGCATCTCGCACCGGCTCGGGCTCGGCCTCCTTCGCACGGTCGGCGTCCTGTGGGGACTCCGGCGCGCGTACGTGCTCGGCCTCCCCGGCATCACCCCCGGCACGCCCGTGAGGTACCTCCACGAACGCCGGCGTGGGCCACTCCCTGGGCGCCCACGGAAACACCGGAGTGTCTCCGCCCACGGGCGCCTCCGACTCGGTCCCGGGCCCCGGTCCAGGTGCAGGCCCCGGCAAGGGCTCGGCTTCCGCCGCCGACTCGGCGTCCGGCAAGGACACGGAGCCTCCATGCGTTCCGGCGCCACCGGACGGCCCGCCATCCGACGCCGTCCCGGCATCCCCGGAAGGCCCAGGATCCAACTGCGCCCCGGTCCCAGGCGGCGTTCCGGGGCCGGTCCCGTCTCCGGCCCCCTCCTGCTCCTCTCTCCCGGACCCCGCGTCGGCCCCCGCCGGGAAGCTCTCCCGCTCCCCGACCGGGGGTCCCTCCCCCACCGGCAGGGTCGGCGTCGGTGAGGGGTAGGCGACCGGCCACAGGGCGTCCTCCATCTCGGCCAGACCCGCCCTGACCGTCGGCTCCTTCTCCAGGAGCGCCGCCAGGATGTCCCGCAACGGTCCCGCGGCAGCCGGGAGTTCGGGCTCCTCGTACAGCACCGCGTGCAGCGTCGCCAGCGTCGTGTCACGAGAAAAGGGCGAACGCCCCCCGAGCGCCGCGCAGAGGGTCGCGCCCAGGGACCAGATGTCGGACGGCGGGCCCTGCGGGCGCCCGGAGACACGCTCGGGCGCCATGTAGTCGGGCGAGCCGACGAGCATGCCGACCATGGTGAGCGCCTTGGCGTCCTGGATGGCCGCGATGCCGAAGTCGGTCAGCACCACGCGCCCGCCGCCGCGCTCGACGAGGACGTTCCCGGGTTTGATGTCCCGGTGCAGCACTCCGCCTGCATGCACCTGCCGCAGCGCCGCCACCAGCCCCAGCCCGATCCGCGCCGTCTCGCGCGGGCCCAGCGACCCCTCCTCCACCATGATCTGTTCCAGCGAGCGCCCGGCGACCAGTTCCATGACGATCCACAGGCGTTCGCCCTCGTCGACGACGTCGTAGATGCGCACGACGTTGGGGTGGTCGATCCGTGCCGTCGCCCTCGCCTCGCGCAGCGTGCGTTCGCGACGGGTGCGCGTGTCCTCCGCGTCCAGGCCGTCTATCCGCATTTCCTTGACCGCGACCTGACGGTCCAGCATTTCGTCGGCGGCCCGCCACACACGTCCCATTCCCCCCTGGCCGATGCTTTCGACCAGCCGGTACCGCCCCGTCACCAGTAACCCTGGAACACCGCCGCTCCTCGCATTCCCCGACAATCCGCCGCACCCCCCTCAACGAGCGCACCAACAGAAACACAATGGTCACACTTCGTGCCGTACCAGCATAGTGCGGAGAAATCTTGTGGTACCTCTTCAAGTACTGCGAATTCAGGCGCAGTCCAGGGGGTTGCAAGGGGGACGAACATGAGTTCTCGTCGCATGGCGGCCATCACGGGATCGCTGCTCACGGCATCTTTCTCCGCCGTGATGATCCTTCCGTTCACGGCCGCCGCCGATGACCAGGGACCGGGAAGCGGCAAGGGGGGAAAGGCGGTTGACGAGGCACCGGCGGGCGTGAAGCTGCGCACGCTGCTGCCCGAGAAGATCTCGGTCGACAACAGTTCGCAAAAGACGGCGATTACGGCCACGGTCAAGAACGACGGAAGCAAGGACAGCGGCGACATCAGGCTTTTGGTGGTCGGTTTCGACGGCCTGAAGGTCACCGGCGTTCAGGGCTGTGACGCCCTCGCGGAAAAGGACCTGCCGAAAGGTTCGAACAGCGGTTTCAGCTGCCCCGTCGGCGATCTCGCCGCGGGCAAGTCGAAGTCGTACGCCGTCGAGGCGACGTACGACCTGAGCAAGGCCGGGAAGATCTGCCTGCCCGTCCAGACCACCGACGGGAAGAAGACCTTCTGGCAGCAGGGCCCGGTGCCCTTCGGTACGACGAACCCGTCGCCGAACGCCCCGGCCACCCCGCTGCTGCTCGGCACCGACAACAAGCCGGTGGCCCCCGGCGGCGACCAGCTGCCCAAGACCGGCGTGGGCCGTGACGTGCTGCCGCTCGGGGCGGCCGGTGCCGCGCTGATCGCGGCCGGCGCGGCCGGGCTGTGGTGGTCGCAGCGACAGCCGCGAACGGCTCGGCCGCAGGGCTGAAATGAAAGGCCGCATTGCCTGACGGGACCGTCGGGCAATGCGGCCGCAGCGGCTCGACGTTGCCGCCGTAGCGGCCGTGCGAACTACGACGTCACCGCTTGTTGACGAACTTCCAGGCGGCGGGCAGCAGGCCCATCGCCAGGGCGGCCTTCAGGGCGTCGCCGATGAGGAACGGGGTGAGGCCGTTCGCGATCGCGGTGGAGGCGGGCATGTCGGCGGCGTACGCCAGGTAGGGGACGCCGATCGCGTAGATGATCGCCTCGCCGAGCAGCATCGTGCCCGCCGTGCGCAGTACGGAGCGGTCGGCGCCGCGGCGGGCCAGGGCTCCGACGACGGTGGAGGCGAGGATCATGCCGAGGATGTAGCCGAAGGACACGGCGCCCGCACCGGAGGTGCCGCTCGCGAACCACGGCACGCCGACGACACCCGCGATCGCGTACAGCGCGAGGGAGAGGAAGCCGCGGCCGGCGCCGAGGGAGGTGCCCACGAGCAGGGCGGCGAAGGTCTGGCCGGTCACCGGCACCGGGGAGCCGGGCACCGGGACGGAGATCTGGGCCGCGAGGCCGGTGAGCGCGGCACCGCCGACCACGAGGGCGACATCGCGCACGCGGGACGCGGGCAGGAGGTCGGCGAGGACTGCACCGGGGCGAGCGGTGGCGGTGGCGGTGCTCATGGGGACTCCGCGGGTGTTGGCACGTTGGGACACGGTGACGCTATCCCGGCGCGGTGGAGCCGATCACCGTCAGCGCTCGACAAAGGGTGGAACGGAGGCTTGGTGGGCTCCCGACAAAGGGTGTCGGTTACACCGGGTACGGCGTGATACCGATCACTGAGGTGAGGACGGATGACTCACCCCGCAAGTCGGCGACCGGATTGTGAGTTGTCACCAAAGGAATCCTAGTGCTCTGGTCGGATTCACCTTTCCTGCCGTACTCTTCGAGCCATGGTTGCCCAGGCCCGGAACTTCACGTCGCGTCGCTATGTCGACCTGCGACGCCAGGGCACGGCCACCTGTCGCCGCCCGGTCTGAGGCGCGGTTCCGATGCGCCTCGACGTCCGAGACGTGTCGGCCCCCGTTCCCGAGGACGGTCAACCATGCCCCGTGCCACGGCACTTCTTCTCGCCTCCCCCATACCCCGAGCCGCCGACAGCGACCGGCGGCGCACCAGTGCCAGCGTCGTGCTGCGCTCCGTGCTGGAGCACGGGCCGGTGGCCCGCAGCACCATCGCCCGCCTGACCGGGCTCTCCCCCGCGTCCGTCACGGACTACTGCGCCCGGTTCGCCGAACTCGGGTTCATCCGTGAGGCCGCCGCACCCCGGCGGTCGAACGGGGTGGGCCGCCCCCATGTGCCCATCGACCTGGACGACTCCCGCTACCTGGTCGGCGGGGTGCACATCGCCGTGCCGTACACCACGGTCGCGCTGCTCGATCTGCGCGGACGGGTGGTGGCGCAACGGGAGTTGAAGCACGAGCGGTCCGATCCCGGGTGGGTGCTGGCACGGGCCGCGGACGGTCTCGCGGCGCTGCTCGCCGAGGCGAGGGGCAGCCGGCCGCTGGGGGTCGGGGTGGCCGCCGGCGGCTGGGTGGACCGCGCCTTGGGGACGATCGTCGAACACGGGCTGCTGGGCTGGCGAGACGTGCCGGTGCGGAAGGTGCTCGGCGCGCGTACCGGGCTGCCCGTCCATGTCGACGGGCACGCGCGGGCGCTGGTCAACGGCGAGCGGCTGTTCGGGCGGGCGCGGGGCAGCGGAAGCGTGCTGCACCTGTTCGTCGGCAACGTGGTCGACGCGGCGTTCGCCACCCACGACGAGGTGCACCACGGACCGCGCTCCCAGGCGGGTGCCATCGCCCACCTCCCCGTGCCGGGCGGCACCGAGCCCTGCGACTGCGGGCGGACCGGCTGCCTCCAGGCGGAGCTGAGCGAGCGGACGTTGTGCCGGCGGGCCCGGGAGGCCGGGGTCATCGACTCGGCCAATCCGATGCACGTGGTCGCCGCGGCCGCGGCCGGTGACAGGGCGGCCGCACGGCTGCTCGTGGAGCGGGCGCGGACGACCGGGCGGGCGGCGGGGCTGCTGCTCGACATGCTCAATCCGGAGACGGTCGTGGTGACCGAGGTCGGAATCATTCACCGGACGGACTGCCTGGACGCATTGCGGGAAGCCGTCGGAAATCACCGGGCGGCGCATGTCCTCCCGACCAGTTTTCCGGACTCCGTGCTGGCGGTGGCGGGTGGTTCGGTGGTTCTGGACGTGCTGTACCGGGATCCGCTGAGCGCCGCACCTGAGGCTATTTAATTCAGAAACTCCGAATGTTGACAGGGATCACCGATGACCGGGAACATCCTGCTCATGAGCTGTCGCACCCTTTGTTGCTGACGCGTCGACGCGCCCGGAGCGCGTATCTCTCACGACGCGTCACGAACGCGTCCTTCCTTGCGTGAATTCCCCTTCCCCGGCTTCTTCAGCCCGGAATTCCGCCTGCCTTCCTGCCCTATGAACTCAAGGGGTCCTCCCATGTCCTCTCTGCCCGCTTCCGGCTTTGACCGCCGGCTCTTCCTCACCTCTTTGCTCGGCGCCACCGCCGCTGCCGCCGGCCTGAGCGGTTGCGCGGGCAGCAGTGCCGCCGCCGACGTCAAGGGTGCCTCCTCCGCCCCGCTCGCCGACAAGGTGCCGTCGGGCACCAGCCTGAAGATCGCCTCCTACCTGGGCGTCCAGCAGCTGCAGTTCAAGCTGGCGAAGCTGCCCGCGCTGCCGTTCACGGTGTCGACCTGGGCGAACATCGGGGCCGGCCCGGACGTCATCAACGCGTTCCGCGCCAAGTCCCTGGACCTCGCCAACAACGCGGGCATCCCGCCGGTCCAGGCGCACTACCAGGGCTACGACGCGAAGATCGTGGCGATCGACATCACCCGCAAGCCCAACTACCTCTTCGCCACCAGGCCCGGCAGCGACATCCACACCGTGGCGGACTTCAAGGGCAAGAAGCTCGCCTTCTCCCAGGGGCAGGCCCAGGGGGTCGTGCTGCTGCGGGCGTTGAAGAAGGCGGGACTGAAGTACGACGAGGTGAAGCTGGTCCCGCTGACCAGCAACCAGTTCCTCACCGCTCTGCAGTCCGGCCAGGTCGACATCGCCCCGCTCGCCAACAGCCAGGCCCCGGCGTATCTGAAGCAGTACGAGTCGAAGGGCGCCAGGACCATCCCCACCGACGTCGTCGACCTGCTCAACCTGCTGTGGGCGCCGCAGTCGGTGCTGAACGACCCCGCGAAGGCCGCCGCGATCGCCGCGTACATCCCGCAGTGGGCCAGGGGCCAGGTGTGGCAGTACGAGAACCCGGACGTCTGGAACGAGGAGTTCTACGTCAAGACGCAGAACCTGACCCTCGACCAGGCCAAGTCGATCAGCGCGCTCGCCAACAAGCCCCTCTTCCCGCCGAGCTGGGACGAGGCGATCAAGTGGGAGCAGGAGACCGCCGATCTGCTCGCGGAGGGCGGCTTCGTGAAGAAGTTCGACGTGTCCTCGCTCTTCGACCACCGTTTCGAGGGCATCGCGGCCAAGGCCGTACCGGCCCAGTACCGGAGGTGACGGCCGTGACCACCACCATGAGCACGACGGCCGTCGCCGCCGTCGAGGACGAGGACGAGACCCACCGGGTCCGCAGGCGCCGTCGCCTCTCCCCCGGCAGGCGTCTGCCGGCCGCCCGGCTCGCCGGCCCCGCCCTCGTCATAGCCCTGTGGGCCGTCGCCTCCGCCGCCGGACAGCTCGACCCCGGCGCGATCCCGGCGCCCTGGACCGTCCTGCGGACCGCCGGCCGGCTGTGGACCGACGGCACCCTGCCCGGCGACGTCCTCACCTCGCTCGAACGCGCCACGTACGGCTTCCTGATCGGCCTCACGGCCGGCGTCGCCCTCGCGCTGGCGTCCGGCCTCAGCCGGGTCGGGGAGGCACTGATCGACGGGACCGTGCAGCTCAACCGGGCGATCCCGCCCCTGGGTCTGATCCCGCTGTTCATCCTCTGGCTGGGCATCGGCGAGACCTTCAAGATCACCATCATCGCGATCGTCGTCTACATCCCGATCTATCTGAACACGCATGCCGCGCTGTCCGGCATCGACAGCCGATACGTCGAACTCGCCGAGGTGCAGGGACTGTCCAGGTTCCGGTTCATCCGGCAGATCGTGATCCCCGGCGCGCTGCCCGGATTCTTCGTGGGGCTCCGGCTCGGCGTCACCGGGTCCTGGCTCGGCCTGATCGTCCTGGAGCAGATCAACGCCACCAGCGGCCTCGGCTACATGATGTTCCAGGCCCAGAACTACGGCCAGACGGACGTCATCCTCGTCGGCCTGCTGATCTACGGCGTCTTCGGTCTGGTCTCCGACAGCGTGGTCCGTCTCGTCGAACGGAGGGTGCTGTCGTGGCGCCGCACACTGAGCAGCTGACCCGGCCCGCCGTCCGGCTGCGGGGCCTGACCCGGTCGTTCGGCGGCCGTACGGTCCTCGACGGCATCGACCTCGACCTGCCCGCCGGCCAGTTCACCGCCCTGCTCGGGCACAGCGGCTCCGGCAAGAGCACGCTGCTGCGGGCGGTCGCGGGGCTGGACCACGGCGTCGACGGGAGCGGGCGGCTCACCGCGCCGGAGCGGGTGTCCGTGGTCTTCCAGGACTCGCGGCTGCTGCCCTGGCGCCGGGTCCTGGACAACGTACTCCTGGGCCTGGACGGCCAGGACGCCGCGGCACGCGGCCGGGCCGCCCTCGAAGAGGTGGGCCTGGGGGGCCGCGAGCGCGCCTGGCCGGGCGAGTTGTCGGGCGGCGAGGCACAGCGCGCCGCGCTGGCCCGCTCGCTCGTCCGTGAGCCCGAACTCCTGCTGGCCGACGAGCCGTTCGGCGCACTGGACGCGCTCACCCGGATCAGGATGCACAGCCTGCTGCGCGAGCTGTGGGTACGCCACCGGCCCTCGGTGCTGCTCGTCACCCACGACGTGGACGAGGCGATCGTGCTCGCCGACCGGGTCCTCGTCCTCGACCGGGGCCGCATCGGCCTCGACCTGACCATCGACCGACCCCACCCGCGCTCCTACCGCGAACCGGTACTGGGCGAATACCGAGAGCGGCTCCTCGCGGCCCTCGGCGTCACGGAGGACCACGGATGACCCGGCAGCTCCACCTCAACGCGTTCCTGATGAACACCGGGCACCACGAGGCCTCGTGGCGTCTTCCGGAGAGCGACCCGTACGCCCACGTCGACCTCGCGCACCACGTCAACCTGGCCCGGACCGCGGAGCGCGGCACCTTCGACTCCCTCTTCCTGGCCGACGCGCCGCAGCTGTGGGGCAGCGTCGCCCAGCGCCCGGCCGGCGCGCTGGAGCCGCTCACGCTGCTCACCGCGCTGGCGACGGCCACCGAGCACATCGGCCTGATCGCCACCGCCTCCACCTCCTACAACTCCCCCTACAACCTGGCCCGCAGGTTCGCCTCGCTCGACATCATCAGCGGCGGCCGGGCGGGCTGGAACATCGTCACCACCGCCGGTGCCGAGGCCGCCCGCAACTTCGGCCTGGACACCGAGCCCGCGCACGCCGACCGGTACGCCAGAGCCGCCGAGTTCCTCGATGTGGCGTCGAAGCTCTGGGACAGCTGGGAGGACGAGGCGATCACCGCCGACAAGGCGTCCGGTGTCTGGGGCGACGACGCGAAGATCCATCCGCCCCGGCACCGGGGGACGTACTTCAGCGTCGAGGGCGCCCTCAACGTGCCGCGCAGCCCCCAGGGTTACCCGCTCCTGGTGCAGGCGGGGTCGAGCGAGGACGGCAAGGCGTTCGCGGCCCGCTACGCGGAGGCGGTGTTCACCGCCCAGCAGACCATCGAGGACGCGCGGGCCTTCTACGCCGACCTCAAGTCCCGTACGGCGGCGACGGGCCGCGACCCCGAGCACATCAAGGTGCTGCCCGGCATCGTCCCGGTGATCGGCTCGACGGAGGCCGAGGCCCGGGCGGGCGAGCAACTCCTGGAGGACCACATCGTGCACACGCACGGGGTGGCCAACCTGGAGCGGCTGCTGCAACTGAGCCCCGGCGCCCTGGAGCTGGACGCCGAACTGCCGGCCGATCTCCCGCCCGAGGACGCCATCGAGGGTGCCAAGAGCCGCTACACACTCGTCGTGGAACTCGCCCGGCGCGAGCGGCTCACCGTCCGGCAGCTGATCGGGCGGCTCGGCGGCGGGCGCGGGCACCTCACCTTCGCCGGGACGCCCGAGCAGGTCGCCGACGCCATCGAGACCTGGTTCACACAGGGCGCCGCCGACGGTTTCAACATCATGCCCCCGGTCCTGCCCTCCGGCCTGGAGGCCTTCGTGGACCACGTCGTACCGATCCTGCGCGCCCGCGGGCTGCTCCGCACGGAGTACGGCCCCCGCCAGACCCTCCGGGAGAGGTACGGCCTCCCCCGCCCCGCCAACCAGCACACCGCCCCCGCTCTCCTCGGCTGAAAGGACCCCCGGCATGTCCATCGAGATCCGCAAGGTCACCGCGAACATCGGCGCCCAGGTCTCGGGCGTCGACATCTCCCAGCCGCTCGACGCGGAGACCGCCGCCTCGCTCCGTGAGGCCCTGGGCGTCCACAAGGCCCTGGTCTTCGACGACGTGAACCTGAACGACGAGGGCCAGCAGGCCTTCGCCCGGCACTTCGGCGACCTGACCACCGCCCACCCGACCGTCTCCTCGGTCGACGGGGTCCCGAACGTGCTGCCCGTGGACAGCGAGCGCGGCCGCGCCGCCAACCACTGGCACACCGATGTCACCTTCGTCCTCAACCCGCCGCAGGCCAGCACCCTGCGCAGCATCACGATCCCGCCGTACGGCGGCGAGACCCTGATCGCCAGCTCGGCGGCCGCCTACCGCGACCTGCCCGAGCCGCTGCGCCGCCTGGCCGACGGCCTGTGGGCCGAGCACACCAACGACTACGACTACGCGGTGCCGGACGAGGAGATCGACGAGGAGCTGGCCGCCCAGCGGGCCCAGTTCACCTCCATCAAGTACCGCACGGCCCACCCCGTCGTCCGCGTCCACCCGCTGACCGGTGAGCGCGGGCTGTTCATCGGCGGGTTCGCGCAGCGCCTCGTCGGCCTGTCGGTCGGCGAGTCCCGCCGGATCCTCGATCTCCTCCAGTCCTACGTCACCCGCCCGGAGAACGTGCTGCGCTGGCGCTGGTCGGAGAACCAGCTGGTGCTGTTCGACAACCGCATCACCCAGCACTACGCCATCGACAACTACGACCACCAGCCCCGCCGGCTGCACCGGGTGACCGTCGCCGGTGACATCCCGGTCGGCATCGAGGGCAAGGAGAGCTACTCGATCGCCGGGGACGCCTCGCACTACACGAGCGTCGCCGCGTAACCGAGCCCCCACGGGCCGTGGCCGGCGCGTCCGGATAGTGGGCGGGCTGTCCCTCTGGGCGGACAGTCCGCCCACACTGTGGGCGTTTTTGCCCATCTATTGCACTGGACGAGCCGCGCCCATGCCCCACAGCACCACCCTGGAGACGCCGCCGCAGCAACAGCGCGACGGCTCCGCCCTCTCCCACGGCCTCAAGCAGCGCCACCTGTCGATGATCGCCCTCGGCGGGGTGATCGGCGCCGGTCTGTTCGTCGGCTCCGGCGCCGGCATCGCCGCCGCCGGTCCGTCGATCGTCGTCGCCTACGCCGTCTCCGGCCTCCTGGTGATGCTGGTGATGCGGATGCTCGGCGAGATGTCGGCCGCGTACCCGTCGTCGGGCTCCTTCTCCGCGCACGCCGAGCGGGCGATCGGCCCCTGGGCGGGTTTCGCCGCGGGCTGGTCGTTCTGGGTGCTGCTGTGCACGGCGGTCGGCCTGGAGGGCATCGGCGCCGCGCACATCGTCACGGGCTGGCTGCCCGGCACGCCCGAGTGGGCGTGGGTGGCGCTGTTCATGGTCGTCTTCTGCGGCGCGAACCTGGCCGCGGTGAAGAACTTCGGCGAGTTCGAGTTCTGGTTCGCCGCGCTGAAGGTGGGCGCGATCAGTCTGTTCCTGGTCCTCGGCGTGCTGGCCATCGCCGGTGTGCTGCCGGGCACGGACGCGCCCGGCGCCTCGAACCTGACCGACTTCCTCCCGCACGGCAGCCAGGGCCTGGTCATCGGCCTGCTCGCCTCGGTCTTCGCGTACGGCGGCCTGGAGACGGTCACCATCGCGGCCGCCGAGTCGGAGAACCCGGTCCGGGGCGTGGCGAGCGCCGTGCGCACGGCGATGTGGCGCATCGCGCTGTTCTACATCGGCTCCATGGCCGTCATCGTCACCCTGGTCCCGTGGGACTCGAAGGAGGTCGTCGAGAAGGGCCCGTACGTCGCCGCCCTCGACCACCTCGGCATCCCCGGCGCCGGCCGGCTGATGAACGTGGTCGTCCTGGTCGCCCTGTTGTCCGCCATGAACGCCAACATCTACGGCTCCTCGCGCATCGCCTACTCGCTGGTGGAGCGCGGTCAGGGCCCGAAGGCGCTGGCCAGGGTGTCCGGCGGTGTGCCGCGCATCGCGGTCCTCACCTCCTGCGTCTTCGGCTTCGTGTGCGTGCTGCTGAGCTACTGGCGGCCGAACGACGTCTTCCCCTGGCTGCTGAACATGATCGGCGCGGTCATCCTCGTCGTCTGGATGTTCATCGCGGTCTCCCAGCTGCGGCTCCGCCGCCGCGTGGAGCGCGAGGCCCCGGAGAAGCTGGTCGTGCGGATGTGGGCGTTCCCGGTGCTGACCTGGGTGGCGCTGGCGGGCATGGTGGCGATCTTCGTCCTGATGGCCCGGGAGCCGGACACGCGCGTTCAGCTGTACTCGACGGGCGCGATGACGCTGGTGCTGGCGGTCGTGGGCTATGTGCGGCAGAGGGTTCGCGTCAAGGCCTGACGTTCCCGTCCGCTCGCCACACACCCGAAAGGCTCTCGCGACGGCGTGACTCGCGGGGGCCGGTCCTGTTCAGGGACAGGGGACGTTGAGCGACAGCAGGGCCGTGGACTCCCCTTCGATGCGGAGCTCGCTGACCGCCGCGTTGCGCAGCCGCGGGAAGACCCGGCGGTACTCGGCCAGGGGAATGCCCAGCAGGGAGCACAGCACCAGCCGCAGCAGGGTGTTGTGGGCGACGACGAGGACGCGTCCGCCGGGGTGGGCGGCGGCGATGCGGCGCAGGGCGGCGGTGCCGCGGGCCGCGGCGGAGCGGGGGTCCTCGGCGCCGGGGAAGGGGTGCGCCACCGGGTCGGCGCGGAAGGCCTGCGCCGCCTTCGGATCCTCGGCCGCGAACTCGGCGAGCGTACGGCCCTCCACCACCCCGAAGTCGCATTCGCGCAGGTCGGCCTCGCGCCGCGAAGTGAGACCCAGGGCACGGCAGGCGGGCTCGGCGGTGGCGATCGCCCGGGAGACGGTGGACGTCCAGACCGCGTCCACGGGGTGCGCGGCGGCCCACCGCCCGAGCGCCTCGGCCTGGGCGCGTCCGGTGTCGGTGAGGGCGATGTCGCTCACCCCGGCGTAGCGGTTCTCGGCGTGCCAGACGGTCTGACCGTGGCGGGCGAGGAGGAGGGCGGTGCTCATGACTGCGAAGTATCCGGGTCGATGCGGCCCCGCGCATGCGCCGCGACCGGTGCGGGCAGCCAGCCCCGCGTCTCCAGCGCGTCCAGGAGCCGGGCGTAGGGCTCGGTGAAGCGGGCCGTGCGGTCGGGGCGGGGTTCGACGACGGTGCGGATGCGGACCATGCGGTCGGCGACGTCCGCGAGCGTGCGGGCCGCTCCCGTGCCGTGGGCCGCCAACGCGGCCATTCCGAGGGCCGGTTCGGTCTGTTCGGGGACGCGGGCCGGGCGGCCCAGGATGTCGGCGCGCAGCTGGTTCCAGTAGGCGCTGCGGGCGGCTCCGCCGGTGAAGGTGAGGGGGCCGTCGAGCGGGGCGCCCAGGTGGTGCAGATAGTCCAGGCAGAGGCGTTCGGCCATGGCCACCCCCTGAAGGAGGGCGGCCCAGTGGTCGGCGTCCGACACCGGCTCGCCCAGGAGGAGCGGGGTGGCATCGGAGGCCCGGAAGGGAAAGCGTTCACCCCGCGACACCAAGGGGTACGCGAGCGCGCCCGACGGCTCGAAGGCGGCGGCCGCGGCGTCCAGCGCGGCCGGGTCGGCGTCCGGGAAGCGGGCCGTCAGGGCTCCGGCACCGACGCTCGACGCACCCCCGGGCAACCAGCTACCGCCCGGTGCACGGTGGTTGTAGACCACCCCCGCCTCGTCGCGGACCGGGACCGAGGAGACGCCCTTCAGGACGAGCGTCGTGCCGAGCACCGAGTTCCAGGCACCCTCGCTCAGCGCGCCCGACGCGATCTGTGCCGCGCAGCCGTCGGTCATGCCGGCGATGACGGGGGTGCCGGCCGGGATGCCGGTGGCCTCGGCGGCGGGCGGGCAGACCTCGCCGAGGCGGGTTCCGGGCCGTACGACGTCGGGGAGCGCCTCCGCCGGGAGGCCGGTGTTCTGCGGCCAGACGTCACGCTCCACGTCGTACGCCGTCTTGAGGGCATGGCTGGAATCGGTGGGGACCGGACGCCCGACCAGACGTGCGTTGATCACGTCCGGCTGGTGGGCCACCCGCCCAAAACCGTGGGCGGCGATCAGCCACCGCGCCTTCGGCAACGCCCATGTGTCCTGCACCGCGAGCCCCGCGTCCCTGAGCCGCGCCGCCTCCGCCCCCGCCCGCCCGTCGTCGTACATCAGCCCGGGGCTCACCGGCCGCCCCGCCGCATCCGTCAGCAGCACGGTCCCGGAGGTCCCGCACACCGCAACCCCCCTGACCCCGTGACCGCCCTTCAGCGCCTGCCGGGAGGCGACGCACACCCCCTCCCACCACTCCCCCGGATCCTGCTCGTGCCGCACCCCCTCCCGCCGCCCGCGCAGCACGGCGGTGCCACTGCCCAGGACCCTGCCGTCACCCGTCACCACCAGGGCGCGGACGCCCTGCGTACCCAGGTCGATCCCCAGCCACGCCTCGCCCTCGGACTCCATCGGGACCTCCCGCACATCACTGTCCGAACCGTGAACTTCACACTTTGCACAGAGTTTTCCCCCCGCACGAGGGATTGACGGTCCTCTTAGCCCGTTACACCCTCTGTGCGCAACGAACCCGAAGGAGGGCGATGACCGCGCCGGAGTTACCTGAACCGCGGACGATCGCGGGCCCGGAGACACCTGTGCCGCGCGTGGTGGCCGCCGGCGACCACTTCGTCCTGCCGTCACTGATCAGGGCGGCGGTCACTCGCGAACACCCTTGTGAAGTGCGGGAACTGACCCTCGGCTGGCCGCTCGAACCCTTCGGCCCGGTGGCCGAGGTGACGGAGGCGAGCGACGCCGAGGACGAGCTGATCGGCGCGCTCGCGGGCGCGCAGGTGCTGGTCACCCAGATGGGCCCGGTGACGGAGCGCGTGCTTCGCGCCTGCCCGGAGCTGCGGCTGGTGGCCGTGTGCCGGGGCGGCCCGGTGAACGTGAACCTGGCGGCGGCCGGGCGGCACGACGTACGGGTGTGCTTCGCGCCCGGCCGCAATGCCGCCGCCACCGCCGAGTTCACCGTCGGCCTGCTGCTGGCGGCCCTGCGCCGCATCCCGCAGGCGCACGGCCTCCTCGCCGGGAAGGGGAGCTGGGCGGCCGGGGCCGCCTACTACACCTATGAACACAGCGGCCTGGAGCTGGAGGACCTGCCGGTCGGCCTGGTCGGGTACGGGGCGGTGGGCAGTCGCGTCGCCCGGGCACTGTGCGCGTTCGGGGCGCGGGTGATGGTGTACGACCCGTATGTGCGCGGTGAGATCCACGGCCTGCGCGTCGCCTCCCTCGACGAACTCCTGCGCCGCTCCCGGGTGCTCACCCTGCACGCCCGGCTCACGCCCGAGACGCGCGGCCTGATCGGCGCCCGCGAGCTGGCGCTGCTGCCGCCGGGCGCGGTGCTGGTGAACGCGGCCCGCGGTCCGCTGCTGGACGAGGACGCGCTGTGCGACGCGCTGGAGGCGGGCCGGCTGTCGGCGGCGGCCCTGGACACCTATGCCCATGAGCCGTTGCCGTCCGGTTCACGGCTGGTCGCCCTCGCCGAACGGGTGGTCCTCACCCCGCACCTGGGCGGGGCCAGCCGGGCGGTGGCGGAGAAAGCCGCGCGGATCGCGGCCGCCGAGGTGGGGCGCTGGGTGCGCGGCGAGCCGCTGGCGCACTGTCTGACCTGAACACCTCGCTGCTGAGGAGAGTGGCATGTTCGTCGGAATCGATGTGGGCACGTCCTTGGTGAAGGCCGCCGCGTTCGACGGCGCCGGACGTGAACTGGCCGTCGAGGCGCGGCCGGTGGGGCTCGATCTGCACGAGGGCTCGGTCGAGCAGGACATGGAGGAGGTGTACGCCGCGGTCGTCGCCGTGCTCGATGCCCTGACGGCGCGGATGCCGGAGCCGGTGGAGCTGGCCGGGCTGACCGGGCAGGGCGACGGGGTGTGGCTGGTCGACGCCGAGGGGCGTCCGGTGCGGGCGGCGGCCTCCTGGATGGACGGCCGGGCGCACGAGCTGCTGGACCGGTGGCTGGCGGACGGCACCTTCGAGACGGTGTTCCGGCGGACGGGCAGCGCCATGTTCCCGGGCTGCCCCGGCCCGCTGCTGGCCTGGCTCGACCGCTACGAGCCGAAGTCCCTGGACGCGGCGGCCGCGGCCGTCTACTGCAAGGACATGGTCTTCCAGCGCCTGACCGGCGGGGCACGGCCCGTCACGGACGTGTCGGACGCGTCGATGCCGTTCCTGAACCCGCGCACCCGGTCGTACGACGACGGGGTCGTCGAACTCCTGGGCCTGTCCCACCGCCGGGGCCTGCTGCCCGCGATCAGCGACCCGGTGGCGACGGCGCGGGCGCGTGGCGAGGGCCTGCCGGCCGGCACCCGGCTGGTGAACGGCCCGTACGACCTCCCGGCCTGCGCGCTCGGCGCCGGGGTCACGGCCCCCGGCGACGGTCTGCTGATCGTCGGCACGTGCCTGGCCGGCCTGGTGGCCACCACCGACCTGGATCCGACCGGCGAACCGGCCGGCCTGTACATCTCCACCGACCGCCCCGGCCACTGGCTGCGCGCCATGCCCGCGATGGTCGGCACGGCGGCCCTGGACTGGGTGCTGTCCGCGACACGCTTCCGGCACGACGAGGTGGACGCCCTGCTGGCCGAGACCCCGCCCGGCGCGCACGGCGTCCGTGTGCTCCCGTACTTCGCGCCCTCCGGCGAGCGTGCCCCCTTCGTCGAGCCCGGCCTGCGCGCCGAACTCACCGGCGTCTCCCTGGAGTCGACACCCGCCGATCTGATCCGTGCGACCTGCGAGGGCATCGGCTACGCTGCCCGGCACTGTCTGGAGGCGGCGGGCCTGACGGGCACGCTGGCGGTGTGCGGCGGCGGCACCCGCAGCCCCGCCTGGATGCGTCTGCTGGCGGACGTGCTCGGCCGGCCGTTACGGGTCGTGGAGGGCGAGGTGGGCGCCCGGGGCGCGGTGCTGGCGGCGGCGGAGCGCCATGGGGTCGCCCTCGACACGGCCGTCTGGACCGGGCCGGCGACGGTCGTCGAACCGGACGCGGGGCGGGTCGCGTACTACGCGAGGGGATACGAGGAGCACCTGGAGCGGCTGGCCAGGGCGAGGGGAGCACGGAAGGTGGAACCACACGTGGAGTTCAAGCGGTGCCCGAGCTGCGGCGGGCCCCTGCAGGCCTTCCGGGACCTCACCGAGGAGGAGAAGGCGCACGTCCGCAAGGAGAAGACGGACTTCGCGGCGGAGGCCTACATCCGCTGCACCCGGGAGGGGTGCCGTCGTTACCAGCGCAAGCTGAAGTGGAACGACGGCGGCTACTTCCCCCCTCCCGAGCCGGCGTGAGGATCAGAGGTTGCTGAAGTCGGGGCCCTTGGTGCGGGTCCGCTTGATCTCGTAGAAGCCGGGGACGGAGGCGACCGCGAGGGTGCCGTCCCAGAGGCGGGCCGCCTCCTCGCCCTTGGGGGCGGGCGTGACGACCGGGCCGAAGAAGGCGACCTCGTCGCCGTCGGGGCCGGGGACCGCGATGACCGGGGTGCCGACCTCCTGGCCGACCTTCTCGATGCCCTCCTTGTGGGAGGCGCGCAGCTCGGCGTCGAACTCGAAGTCCTCCTGGTCGGCGTAGTCGATCAGGTCGGCGGGCAGGCCGACTTCCGCGAGCGCTCCGGCGATGGCCTCGACGGTCGCACCCTCGCCGTTGTTGTGGATGCGGGTGCCGAGCGCGGTGTAGAGGGGTCCGAGGACGTCGGCGCCGTGCTTCTGCCAGGCCGCGGTGACCACGCGCACCGGCTTCCACGCCTGGACGGCGAGCATCTCGCGGTACTGCTCGGGCAGCTCGTCGAGCCTGTTCTCGTTCAGCACGCCCAGGCTCATGATGTGCCAGCGGATGTCGATGTCCCTGACCTTCTCCACCTCCAGCACCCACCGGGAGGTCATCCACGCCCAGGGGCACAGCGGGTCGAACCAGAAGTCGACGGGGGTCTTGCCGGACGTCGTCACGGTTTCGGACATGGTTCTCCTCGGAAAGCGGGCTTTGGAAGGGGCAACATCCCCTCCCCGCCCGCCATTCCCTGGTGCCCCGGGTCAGGTGCGCGTGGCAGGATCGGTCCTGTCCCGCGACATCCAAGACATGTCCGATACGTCCAAAATCTCCAGAGGGAGTGCCGCCTGTGCCTGGTGAGAACCTGTCCCGCGACGAGGCCCGGGAGCGGGCCGCCCTGCTGTCGGTCGACGGGTACGAGGTGTCCCTCGACCTGCGCTCCGCCCTCGGCGAGGGGGACGGTGAGCCGCGCGCCTTCCGCTCGGTCACCACGATCCGCTTCCGCTGCAACGAGCCCGGCGCGTCGAGCTTCGCGGACCTGATCGCGCCGGGTGTGACCGCCGTCTCGCTCAACGGCAAGGACCTCGACCCGGGCGAGGTCTTCGACGGCTCGCGGATCGCGCTGGAGGACCTGGCCGCCGAGAACGAGCTGATCGTCGACGCGCAGTGCGCCTACTCCCGCACCGGCGAGGGCCTGCACCGCTTCGTCGATCCCGAGGACGGCGAGGTGTACCTGTACACCCAGTACGAGCCGGCCGACGCCCGCCGGGTCTTCGCGAACTTCGAGCAGCCGGACCTCAAGGCGCCGTTCCGCTTCGAGGTGCGGGCGCCGGAGGGCTGGACGGTGTGGAGCAACGGCGAGGGTGAACTCGCCGACGGGGTCTGGCGGTTCGCGGAGACGAAGCCGATCTCGACGTACATCACCTGCGTGGTGGCGGGCCCGTACCACTATGCGACCGACTCCTACGAGCGGGTCCTCGAGGACGGCACGCGCCTGGAGATCCCCCTCGGCGCCATGTGCCGCAAGGGCCTCGCCCCCTACTTCGAGGCCGACGACGTCTTCCTGGTCACCAAGCAGGGCCTGGACTTCTTCCACGACCACTTCGACTACCCGTACCCCTTCGGGAAGTACGACCAGGCGTTCGTGCCCGAGTACAACCTGGGCGCCATGGAGAACCCGGGTCTGGTGACCTTCCGCGAGGAGTACATCTTCCGTGGGAAGGTGACACAGGCCTCGTACGAGGCGCGGGCCAACGTCATCCTGCACGAGATGGCGCACATGTGGTTCGGCGACCTGGTCACCATGGAGTGGTGGGACGACCTGTGGCTCAAGGAGTCCTTCGCGGACTTCATGGGCACCTTCGCGAACGTCGGGGCGACCCGGTTCACCAACGCCTGGGTCACCTTCGCCAACCGCCGCAAGGCGTGGGCGTACCGCGCCGACCAGCTGCCGTCCACGCATCCGATCACGGCCGACATCCGCGACCTCCAGGACGCCAAGCTCAACTTCGACGGCATCACGTACGCCAAGGGCGCGAGCGTGCTGAAGCAGCTGGTGGCGTACGTCGGCCAGGACGCGTTTCTGGAGGGCGCGCGGCGCTACTTCAAGCGAAACGCGTACGGGAACACGCGCCTCGGCGACCTGCTGTCGGTGCTGGAGGAGACGAGCGGCCGTGACATGGCGGCCTGGTCCCGCTCCTGGCTCCAGACGGCCGGGCTCAACTCGCTGACCCCGCAGGTGCTGCTGGACGCGGAGGGCCGGGTGGCCGAGCTCGCGGTGCTCCAGGAGGCCCCGGAGACGCATCCCCAGCTTCGTCCGCACCGGGTCGCGGTGGGCCTGTACCGCCGCACGCCGGACGGGGCGCTGGAGCGGTACGCGCGCGTGGAGGCGGACGTCGACGGTCCGCGCACGGTCGTACCGGGACTGGCGGGTGCTCAGGCCCCCGAACTCGTCCTGGTCAACGACGACGACCTGACGTACTGCAAGATCCGCCTGGACGAGATCTCCCTGGCGACCCTGCGCGACCACCTGGGAGCGGTGGCCGACCCGCTGGCCCGTGCCCTGTGCTGGTCGGCGCTGTGGAACATGACGCGCGACGCGCTGCTGCCGGCCCGGGACTTCGTGGACCTGGTGCTGCGCCACTCGGGGCCCGAGTCGGACATCGGCGTGCTGCAGATGCTGCACGCGTGGGCGGGCTCGGCGCTGGTCCACTACGTGGCGCCCGAATGGCGGGCCACCGGCGAACGCCTGCTGGCGGACGGGGTCCTCGCGGAGCTGCGGCAGGCCGAGCCCGGCAGCGAGCGCCAGCTGGCGTGGGCGCGGTTCTTCGCGAGGGTCGCGTCGGCCGCGCCGGACTTCCAGCTGCTCCAGGGTCTGCTGGAGGGCACGGCCAAGATCGACGGTCTTGAGGTGGACCAGGAGCTGCGCTGGGACTTCCTGGAGCCCCTCGCCGCTCACGGGGTCGCGGACGAGGCGGCCCTGGCGGCGGAGCTGGCCCGCGACGACACCGCCTCCGGCAAGCGTCACCAGGTGCGCTGCCTGGCCGCCCGCCCCTCGGCCGCGGTGAAGGCACAGGCGTGGGCGCAGGTGGTGGAGTCGGACGCGCTGTCCAACGCCCTTGTCGAGGCGACGATCGCGGGCTTCGCGCAGCCGTCGCAGCGGGAGCTGACGGCCCCGTACACGGAGAAGTACTTCGCCGCGATCGAGCGGGTGTGGGCGGACCGGTCGATCCAGATCGGCATGGACGTGGTCAGTGGGCTGTTCCCGTCCCTCCAGGACTCGCAGGAGACGCTGGACGCGGCGGACGCGTGGCTGGAGGCGCACGCGGACGCGGCCCCCGCTCTGCGCCGGCTGGTGCTGGAGGCGCGGGACGACCTGGCGCGGGCGCTGCGGGCGCAGGCGTGCGACGCGGCGGCCTCCGGCCCCGCGTTGGGCCGTCCGTGAACGTTACGGAATTCAGTCAATAACAGCCGTAACCCCTGGTCCGCCTCGAACGGACCAGGGGTTTTCCGTGCCTACTCGGCATCCGAACACCCGTCCTTTAGTGCCTTCTTGTCCGGATTTGTCGACAGACGTGTAACAGAAGTTACAGGGGGGAGGGGGCATGGGAATCCCGGGGTCATGACCCACAACACCCCGCTCTCCCCCCGCCCCCTCCGCCACCTCGCCGAGGTGCACCGCCGTGTGCTGTCGACCGCCCAGCTCCGCGCCCACGGCATCTCGACGTCCGAACTGAACGAACAGTGCCGCCCCGGCGGCCCCTGGCAGCAGGTCCTCCCCGGCGTCGTCCTGCTCCACTCCGGCCCGCCCACGAACGAGGAGCGCCTGCACGCGGCCCTGCTGTACGCGGCACGCGAGTCGACGCCGGGGGTGCCGTCCCAGCCGCACGCCGGCGAACCGCACCGCGCGGTCTACGCCGAGGCGATGGTCACGGGCCTGGCCGCCCTGGCCCTGCACGGCTTCACCTCCACTCCCCCGCTCACCGCCCAGGACCGCATCGACGTACTGGTCCCGCGCCTGCGCCGGCTGCGCACGACGGGCTATGTCCGCGTCCTGCGCACCCCGTCCCTGCCCACGCCCCGCCAGGTGTCGGGCCTCCCGGTGGCCCCGGTGCCGCGCGCCCTGGCGGACGCGGTGGCGGAACTGACCGACGCGGGCGCCGTACGCCGGATGCTGTCCGAGGCGGTGCGCGGCGGCCACTGCGACCCGGCCTCGGTGGTACGGGAGTTGACCCGGGCGAAGCTGCTGAGCCGTTCGCACGTGGTGGACGCGGTGGACTCGCTCGTGGCCGAGGGCAGGGCGATCGCGGAGCAGCACCTGTACCGGATGGTGCGCGAGCACGGCCTCCCCGACCCCGTCTGGAACGTGGACCTGAGGCTCCCGGGCGGCCCCTCTCTCGGCGGCCTGGACGCGTACTGGCCCGAGCAGGCGGTCGCGGTGGAACTGGACACCCGCGCGCCGCGCCAGGAGGACGACGCCCTGTGGTCCGAGTACGCCCGCAAGCGCGAACACCTGGAGCGGCTGGGCATCACCGTCGTCCACATCACCCCCAAGAAGCTCAGGGAATCCATGGAGCAGCAGGCGGCGGTGGTACGCACGGCACTGATGGCGTCCGGCGACCGCGATCCGGCCGCGTACGTCGTGGTGCTGCCCCGGGGGTGACCGGCCGGGGGGAATCAGGAGGGGAGAGGAGGGGCCGTCGGGGTGCATCCCCGGGGCCCCTCCTCGTTGCGTGCGGTCTGCTCAGGTTGGCGGTCGCGGGAGGGATGATTGGACGGTTTGGGACATGCCGGAGCCATGCGACCTGGGCTTACGGGTTCTGGGCTGTCCGAAAACGTCCAATCACCCTTGGAGCGCGAAGTCACCCGTCAAACGATTAGTGTGACTGCAATGACCAAAGATCCCGTCATACTGCGCCCCGTCCGCGAGGACGACCTGTCGATGCTGGAACGGTTCCTGTTGGACCCGGAGGCCTCCAAGCCCTTTCAGTGGTTCGGCTGGTCGGACCCGGGACGCTTCAGGCGCCGCTGGGCGGAGAACGGCCTCCTGGGCGCCGACGGCGGCCAGTTGATGGTGGCGACCGACACCGACCCACTCGGCTTCGTGGCATGGCGGAAGGTCGTCACGGTCCCCTCCTCCTACTACTGGAACATCGGAATCCAGCTGGCGCCCAACGCCCGGGGCCGCGGAGTCGGCACCGAGGCCCAACTCCTGCTCGTCCGCTATCTGTTCGCCCACACACCCGTCGTGCGCATCGAGGCAGACACCGATTCGGAGAACATCGCCGAGCAGCGCGCTCTGGAGAAGGCCGGCTTCACCCGGGAGGGCGTGCACCGCAGCGTCGTCTTCCGCGACGGGCAGTGGCGCGACGGCGTGACCTACAGCGTGCTGCGCGACGAAGCCAGCCTCGCCTGAACGGTCTTCCCGACCTCCGCCCGCAGGAACCAGTCCAGTTCCTCGGCGAGTTGAGCGACGACAAGCAGACCACGCCCACCCTGCCCGTCGGCGCGCTCCTTGCCGACCTCCGGGAAGACCCGTACCGGATCCGACACCTCGACGACCAGCCCACCGCCCTCCAACTCGGCCAGCCGCAGCCATAGTTCGTGGCCGGGGAGCCTGCCGTACAGCACGGCGTTCGTGACCAACTCCGACGCGACGAGCACGGCGTCCTCGATGTCGCCCGCCCACTGCCACATCGTGAGGCGGCGACGGGTGTGGAGGCGGGCGAGGGCGACGCTGCGGTGGGTCATCGGGTAGCCCATGAACCAGTCGTGGGTGAGGAGGGCTGGGGGGTTGGACATGGGGGGTCCCTTCTGCATTGGGGCTGCCCACCCAAGGTGCCGGGGACCATCGTTCGACTTCAATCGAAACTCGCCTGATTAATCAGCGAGTAGAGAATTGGACTATGCCGAGTTCTGCACAGTCGGCTGCGCGGACGGTACACGCGATGTCACACTCTGCGCACAGCGACAAGCAACACGCACGGCAGCACAAAGGGGTGCACATGGCAGCCAAACGCGGACGCACGGCGCAACGGCTCGAACTCGGGTTACAGCTCCGTCAATTGCGCGAGAACTGCGGCCTGGGCGAGCGGGGCGGCGGCTTCACCCGCAAGCAGGCAGTCGTGGGGCTCCGCATCTCCGAGGCCTCGTTGCAGCGGATCGAGTCCGGATCCCTGAACTTCCGCAATGTCGGCGACCTGCGCAAGCTGCTGGAGAAGTACGGCGTCACCGACGAGGAGGTCGTCGAGTCGCTGATGAACCTCAACCGGGATTCCAACCAACAGGACTGGCTGACCCAGTACCGGGGACTCATGCCGGCGGGCCTGCCGGGCTTCGTTGGGCTCGAACCGGAGGCCCGCTCCATGAAGGCCTATCACCCGACGGTTGTCTACGGCCTGTTACAGACCGAGGCCTACGCACGCGCGACTCACGAGCTGCACAAGCCGATCGAGGAGTACACCTCGGAGTTCATCCGCAGCAGCGTGGAGCTGCGCATGAAGCGCCAGGAAGTACTCGCCCGGGAGAATCCGGTCAAGCTGCACGTCATCCTCGGCGAAGCCGCACTCCGATACCCGGTCGGAGGTGCCGAGGTGATGGGTGAGCAGTACGCGAACATCGAGGAGGTGTCTGGCTGGGATCACATCACCATCCAGGTGCTGCCGTTCCGCCGGAGCTACCGCTCGACCAATGACTTCGCCATCCTCGATTTCGGAAACGAACTACCCCCGCGCGTACAGACCGACAGTGCCTGGGGCTCGGTATCCACGTCGGACAAGCCCCGTGAAGTGGACCGCTTCCACCGCCGGTTCGACGCCATGGCAGCATCAGCACTGCCTCCTGAGGACACGCCCGACTTCCTACACCGACTACGACGAGAGCTGTAGGCCCATGCATCCGCGCCGCACCGCAAGCGAACTCGCCCCGAATGACGTCTGGATCAAATCCTCCTACAGCGACCCGGGCCAGAACTGTGTCGAAGCCGCCCCCCTAAACCCCGACATCGCCATCCGCGACTCCAAGAACCCGAACGGCCCCGCCCTCCTCCTGCCCGCCAAGGCTTGGCAGGAGTTCATCGCGCACCTCACCGACATGTGAGGCGTGCACGCGGTCGAGCAGCGCGGCGTACGCCGCGATCATCCGCGTACGACTGAACCGCTCACGGCTGCGGGCCAGGATCGGCGCGAAAGCGGCACGCCCGGCGATCGCGGTGGTCCAAGCCAGAGCGATGGCACCCGGGTCCGGAGGGGTGACGAAGCCGTGCCCGGCGACGATGGACGCGCTGTCGCCGACGTCCGTCGTCACCGGCACGGCGCCGCACATCATGCCCTCGATGAGGCAGAGCGGGGCCGCCTCCCCGGAGATCGAGGTGAGGGCGACGACGTCCGCACCGGCGTACACGGCCTCCATGTCCCGCCGTACCCCGAGCAGGTGCACGCGCTCGCGGAGCTCCTGCTCCTCGGCCCCGAAGGCGACGGCGATGTCCGCCCACAGGGCCGGGTTGTCGTCGGTCATCCCGGCGCCGCACATCACCACGTGCCCGCCGCCCTCGCGCGCCAGCCACTCCCGTGCGGCGCGCAGGAAGAGGGGGACGTTCTTCATCGTGGCGTACCGGGCGGCGAAGACGACCACGGGCGCGGAGGCCGCGATCCCGAGCGAGGCACGGAACGCGACCCGCACCGCGGCGTCCGGCCGGAACCGCAGCAGGTCCACCCCGTTGGGGATGACATGGAGCAGTTCGGCCGGAATGCCGGCGGCGTGGTACGCGTCGCGGGTGGACTCGGCGCAGCACACGCACGCGACGACCGTGCCGTCGGCGATGGCGGCCTTGAGCTCGTCCAGGGCCGGGCCCTGGTTCTCGGGGTCGGACCGGTGCAGCGAGACGACGACGGGCCGGCGCGGCAGCCCGGCCTGGTTCAGAAGGGCCAGCGGCTGTTCCTTCAGGGAGAGGATCACATCCGCCCCAGCCATGGTCCGAGCCGTTTCGGCCAGCTCGGGTCCGCTGAAAACCGACGCCGCGACGGAGCCGTCGACCAGCCCCGCGCTGCGCCCCAGGGACGTGACGCCGACGCCACCCGCCGTGAGCGAGCGGTAGCAGGTGTCGTCCTCCATCCGCTGCCGGGTGGCCTCACGGTGCACCTCGCCATGGATGCTCAGCACCCGATGACGCTGCTGGCCGCCCTCTACCAGCCCCAGCACCACATCACTGTGAACGATCCGGGCTCCACCCGAGAAGAAACCCTCGTAGACCGAGAGCACACGCAGTCCGTGCCTCGCGCGCACACGACCACCCGCCTTGCACAAAATCGAGCCATCCCCGTGAACAGCGGGTTAGCCGATATGAGGCGGTACAGACGTTTCGCACAGATGAACACGGCATCTCGTGTCGGAGTCCGGTCGATGACACCGTCCAGACTGCCTAGCCGAGCGGTGTCGGCTCGAACACGGCTGCGGCGCCGTGCCACTTCTTGTGCACCCAGAGTCGTTCCCCGGCCAGCTCGATCTTCGCCCACGTTCCGGACAGCGGGCCGATGACCGTATCCTGCGGGAGCCGCGCGATCACCCGCGTCGGCTTCACGCCGCCGAACCGCCTGTACTCCAGCACGACGACACCCCGATCGGTCACGAGCACCACGCGCCGACTGATCAGAGGGGCGGCAACCGCCGCACCGAGCACGCCACCCAGAGCGCCGAAGAGCGCCGCCCCTGCGACACCTGCCCCGGCCGCGTCGGCGAGGATTCGTGTCCCGATCAACCCGGGCAGGAAAAACACGACCTGCGCCCAGGGATTGATACCGCCCTGTGCCAGCATCACCCGGCGGATCCGCTCGTTGGGTTCCAGGAAACCCTGCGATCTCGCGAAAACTCTGTCTGCAAGCTTCGAAACCATGAATAACCATCCGGTAGATCGAGAATCCATTGGACCGACCGGATGGAAACATGATCGACTCGAACTCACAATCTCGGCAAAGTCAAAAATTGCCGACACCTTCATCTCGGGTCGGATGAGGGATCACGTGCCGCAGAACTCCCCTTCGATCACCGCGTCGCTGTCGCCCGCCCAGTCCCCGTTGAAGTTGAACGCCAGTGCGTGGCGGCCGTCCGCGGTCGTCACCGCCACCGACGACGAGCCGTGGATGCCGCCGTCGTGGCCCCAGACGTGGACGCCGCAGGAGAGTGCGCGGTCCATGAGGCCGAGGCCGTAGCCGAAGTTCGGGGCGCCTTCGATCTTGACCGTCGTCTTCATTTCCTTCAGCTGCTTCGGCGGGAGGAGCTCACCGCGCAGGAGCGCGCGGTCGAAGCGGGTCAGGTCGGCGGAGTCCGAGATCATCTCGCCCGCTGACGACGCCAGGGAGGGGTTCAGGTTCGTGACGTCGTACGTCGGGCCCGTCGTCGTCTCCGCCAGCTTGGAGTAGGCGCGGCTGCTGGGGTGCGGGACCGAGGCCTTCGTGCCGGGGAGGGATGTCGCCGTCAGGTGCAGCGGGGCGATGATGCGGCGGGTGATCTCCTGGGCGTACGAGTGGCCCGTCACGCTCTTGATGACCATGCCGGCCAGGACGTAGTTCGTGTTCGAGTAGTTCCAGGACGTGCCCGGTGCGAAGTCCGGCTTGTGGCGCATCGCGATCGCCACCAGATCGGTCGGCTTCAGCGTGTCGTAACGGTGCCGGAAGAAGCCGTCCTTCAGGAAGTACGTGCGGCCGAAGTCCTCGTCCGCCGTGTAGTTGAAGATGCCGCTGGTGTGGTTGAGGAGCTGGCGGATCGTGATCGCGCGGCCGTCGTGGCCGTGGCCGTGGACCACGCCGGGCAGCCACTTCTCCACCTTGTCGTCCAGGGACAGCCTTCCCTCCGCCTCCAGCTGGAGGAGGACCGTGGACACGAACGTCTTGGTGATGCTGCCCACCCGGTAGCGGTCCTCCGTGGAGCGCGGGGCGCCCGTACGGAGGTTGCCCACGCCGGCCGTGGTCCGCCAGGTGCCGTGGGCGTCCCTCGCCGTCGCCGTCACCCCGGGCACGCCGTCCTTCACCGCCGCCTCGATGGCCTGGCGGGTGGCGGAGTGGCCACCTCTGGCAGGGGTGGCCGCCAGGGCCGGTCCCGCCAGCGCGGCCGACAGAACCAGGGCCGTGGCGCCCACCAGTGTCGTACGTACGGACATGTCTTCCCCCAACAGTGCTCGACAGTGCTGTGGAGCTCGGTCGGGGGGAGGGACACGGGCGGTCGGGTGCGGGTTGCCTTCCGCCGGGACGGTTGGGTGGGTTCCAGCCCTTCTGCTTCAGCCCTCTGCTTCAGCCTTCTGCTTCAGGCCTTCTTCAGGACCAGTTCCGTGTTCCGGTCGTTCGCGTCGCCCGCGAGGGTCTTGTTGGCGCCGGGGGCGTTGAAGGAGAGCTCGCGGTAGAGGGCGGCCAGGCCCGTCTGGGAGAGGTCGGAGAAGTCGGTGCGGTGGGGGGCGGCGGACTCGATCAGGGTGGTGAAGACCGAGAGCGTGCCGTCCTTGTTGTCCACCAGCTCGATCACCCGGGCGAGCTGGGGGTAGTCGACGTGGGAGGCGGTGGAGATCTCCCAGAAGGAGCGGCCGCCGGAGGCCGCGTGCGGGGTGATGACGTTCTTGTGGATGTGGCCGTTCACCCAGGCCAGGACGTTGGAGTGGGAGGAGAGGAGCGAGACGACCTCGCTGCCGTTGTGGCGGCGCTCCCCCGGGCGGGCCGGGTCGGGGCGGGTGTTGGTCATCGTCTTGCTGGTGTGGTGGCTGAAGACGACGGCGTACGAGTCCTTGTTGTCCGTCAGCGTCTTGTCCAGCCACTTCAGCTGGGCCGTGCCGATGGAGCCCTCGTAGTGTCCGCCGGCGTCGGTGGTGTCGAGGCTGATGCCGATCACGTCGTCCGAGATGCGGAAGACGTAGTACTGCGTGCCCGCGGCCAGGTTGGCCGACGAGTAGCCGTGGCCGACGGGGCCTATGCCCTGGTAGGCCGGGTCCAGGTGCGCCTTGAGGTAGTCGGCGGGGGTGTAGGGGGCCCGCTTCTCGTCCGGGGTGACCGAGCGCATGGACCGGGCGTGGGCCTTGAGGAAGTCGCGGTACCCGACGCCCCTGGGGTCGGTGGCGTTCTTGATGGCGTCCTGGAGCTTCTTGGCCTCGGCGGCGGACACGCTCATCAGCTTCTTTCCGCTGATGGCCGCTTCGGCGAGGTAGGAGTCACCGTGGGAGCCGTAGCAGCCGAGCGGCAGGGCGTCGTGGTTGCCGACCGTGGAGTACCAGGGCAGGTTGAGGCCGGGGCTGCGGACCTCGCGGATCGCGGCGGCCAGATAGCCCTTTAGGTGCGGGAAGCCGAGCGCCTTGTCGCCGTCGCGGAGCGTGGAGTCGGGCTGCCAGTACAGCTTGAGGCCGCTGTTCTGGACGCCCTCGTAGTGTCGCGGGTCACCGGAGTTGGGGGTGAAGCGGCCACCGCTCATGATCTTCATGAACCACTCCAGTTCGGAGTGGGCGTTGTTGTCGGTGTTGTCGCCGGTGGTCATGACGAAGTGGAGCGGGGCGCCGGTGACGGGGGCTCCCCGCAGCGCGTTGACGCGCTCGACGAGCGAGACGGCGCCCTGCACGGTGAGCGCCTCCTGCGGACGCCAGGCGTGCGGGTCCGTGGAGCGCAGGAACTCCAGGCGCAGCGGGTGCTGGGCGTCCATCAGGTGCAGGTCGGTGAACTGCACGAAGGAGGCGAGGGCCGTACGGCGGCTCGCGCGGCCGGACTTGGGGGTGGCGAGGTCGCCGCGCACGACGCGCTTCCAGCCGGCGCCGTCGCCGAGGCGGCGGTAGCCGGAGCTGGTGCGGGGTGCGGCGACCGAGGCGAGGGTGGTGCCCTTGGTGTAGGGGGCGAGCGGGGCCGCCGGGGCCTTTCGGGAGTTGGCGACCGGCGTCTGGGACGTGTCGGCGGCCCCGCTGTCGGTGGGGCGCAGGGCGTAGCCGATGCCCGCGGAGACGGACACGGCTCCGGCGGCGGCGAGGACGGAGCGGCGGTTGACCCCCAGCGCGGAGGTGGCGACAGAGCGTATGCGCGACATGGCGCGGTCTCCCCGGGTGCGAACGCGTCGGCAGTGGTCGCGGGCGATCGCTGTCGCGAACATCCCGCTCGCTCTGGATGGTTGGCACCGGGAATGACCTGCGCGTGAACGAGACGGCAACGGGCAGCGCCGATCACCGTACGTCGATCTAGGCATACGAGGGCGGTCATGGAGTGGATTTCGGGTGGCCCGGGGGCGGTCACTCCAGGTTCATCTCACGGGGTAGGGGACGGGCTCCGGGACCGGCCTGCGAAGCCGCGGCCGGCCCCCGGGGATCACGCCGGTTCCGCCGGTTCCACCGGTTCCGCCGGTTCCACCGGTTCCGCCCGTCCCGTCGCCGGCCGCTCCCGCCACAGCCGTAGCGCGATGTCGACCAGGCGCACCCGGGTGAGGCCGGGCACCGCGGCCAGGTCCTGCCAGGCCGCCAGGTCGGTGGATCCGTTGATCTCGTTGCGGAGTTCGCCGCCGACGACCTCGCCCTCGTAGATGATCCGCAGGCCGTGGTGGTCGGTGGCGCGGCGCAGTCCCTCGCGCCGCAGCACATGGCGGGAGGAGTCCATGCCGAGGAGGCCGGTCACCTCGATGCGGTAGCCGGTCTCCTCGGTCACCTCCCGGCGGACGGTGTCGTAGGGATCCTCGCCGTGCTCCATGCCGCCGCCGGGCAGCACCCACTCGGGTGTGCCGTCGGGGGCCGGGGAGCGGGCGAGCAGGATCTGTCCGTCACGGACGCACACGGCGTAGGCCGCCACCCTCAACTTCTCGCGCACGGACTGACGTTATCCGCCGACTCGGGGTGATGGAGGTGTCACGTCATTACGCCCGCTCGAAGGAAAGTCAGCACAATATCCAGCAATTCGGGATCTATCACCACGAAACCCATAGCGGGTTTTCCCCATACATTCATATCGTTTCGGTCAACACTCCCCAAACAACTGCCCCTTGGGTAAAGCTGAGCGACCGTCCGGGACGTGTTCCGGACGTACCACGACCAGGTCCGACCGGGCCGGTCGTTCGACGCTCGTTCCTTTACCTACAAGGGATGCAGATGACCCTCACCCCCCAGCGCGATCCGAGACCGGGCTCCAGACGCCTGGCCCGCATAGCCGTGGCCGTCGGTGTCGTGGCCGCCCTCTCCGCGGCCGGGCCGATACCCATGGCCTTCTCCGCCGACGCCCCGTCCGCCACCGCCGACCCGGGCGTCAAGTCGGCGCAGAGCAAGCTCGGTTCGGACGACGCCGGCCTGCTCGCCGACGCCAAGGCGGCCGGCGACAAGAACGTCACGATGATGATCGCGACCGCGCCGGGCCAGACCGAGCAGGTCGCCGAGGAACTGGACGCGGTCAAGGGCGGCTCGGTGGGCCGTACGTACGACAAGCTCGGCTACGTCCGCGCCACCGTCCCCACCGGCAAGGCGGACTCGGCCATCGCCGCCGCCGAGAAGCTGTCCTCCGTGCACGCGATCGACCTGCGGCAGGAGATCCAGCTCGACGATCCGACGCCGAGCGCGGACACCGCGACCAAGTCGCCGTCGAAGGCGGCCACTTACAGCGGCCCGGACAAGAGCACCCCCGCCGAGAACCCGTACAACCCGTCCTTCGAGACGGGTGCCGTCGACTTCGTCAAGGAGCACCCGAAGGCGGACGGCCGCGGCATCACCATCGGCATCCTCGACTCGGGCGTCGACCTCGGCCACCCGGCGCTGCAGAAGACCACCACCGGCGAGCGGAAGATCGTCGACTGGGTGACCTCGACCGACCCGATCGCCGACAGCGACGCGACCTGGCGTCCGATGGTCACCGCGGTCTCCGGCCCCAGCTTCACCTACGGCGGTCAGACCTGGACGGCGCCCACGGGCTCGTACGAGATCAGCACCTTCAAGGAGTCCGCGACCACCGGCGGCGACGAGAAGGGCGACCTCAACAGGGACGGCGACACCACCGACAGCTGGGGCGTCCTGTACGACCCGGTGGCCGGCACGGTCACGCTCGACCTGAACAACAACCACGACTTCTCCGACGACACGCCGATGAAGCCGTACAAGGACGGCTTCCAGATCGGCTACTTCGGCACCGACGACCCGTCCACGGACGTCGTCGAGCGCGTGCCGTTCGTCGTGCAGATCCGCAAGGACGTGCCGATGGACCCGTACGGCGGGTCCTGGGTCGGCAAGAAGGCCGACTTCGTCAACATCGGTGTCATCGAGTCCGAGCACGGCACCCACGTCGCGGGCATCACCGCCGCCAACGGCCTGTTCGGCGGGAAGATGAACGGCGCGGCCCCGGGCGCGAAGATCGTGTCGTCCCGTGCCTGCACCTGGACCGGCGGCTGCACCAACGTCGCGCTCACCGAGGGCATGATCGACCTCGTCACCAACCGCGGCGTCGACATCGTCAACATGTCGATCGGCGGCCTCCCGGCGCTCAACGACGGCAACAACGCGCGCGCCGAGCTCTACACGCGGCTCATCGACACCTACGGCGTCCAGCTGGTCATCTCCGCGGGCAACTCCGGCCCCGGCGCCAACACCATCGGCGACCCCGGCCTGGCCGACAAGGTCATCTCGGTCGGCGCGGGCATCTCCAGGGAGACCTGGGCCGCCAACTACGGCTCCGCCGTGGAGAAGAAGTACGCGCTGCTGCCCTTCTCCTCCCGCGGCCCGCGCGAGGACGGCGGCTTCACGCCGACCCTGGTCGCCCCCGGCGCCGCGATCAACACCACCCAGACCTGGCTGCCGGGCTCCCCGGTCGCCGAGGCGGGCTACTCGCTGCCGGCCGGCTACTCGATGCTCCAGGGCACCTCGATGGCGTCCCCGCAGGCGGCGGGCGCGAGCGCACTGCTGCTGAGCGCCGCCAAGCGGAAGGGGATCGACCTCACCCCGGCCGAGCTGCGTACGGCCCTGACCTCGACCGCCGATCACATCAAGGGTGTGCAGGCGTACGAGGAGGGTGCGGGCCGGATCAACATCGTCGACGCCTGGGACTCGATCCGCGACGACGCGACCGCCCACGATTACACCGTGAAGGCGCCGGTCGACACCGCGCTCGACCAGGCGCTCAAGACCCCGGGCTACGGCACGGGCCTGTACGACCGCGAGGGCGGCCTGAAGGCCGGCCAGAAGAAGACGTACGACGTCACGATCACCCGGACCTCCGGACCGGACAAGGCGGTTCGCCACGAGCTGTACTTCGAGAACAACGCCGCCGACACCTTCCGGATCGTCGGCGACGACGAGGTGCGGCTGCCGCTGAACCAGCCGGTGACCGTCAAGGTCCAGGCGGCCCCGAGGTCCGCGGGCATCAAGAGCGCGATCCTGGAGGTCGACGACCCGAGGACCGAGGGGATCGACAAGCAGATCCTGACGACGGTCGTGGTCTCCACCCCCGTCGAGCACACCTACTCCGCGTCGGGTTCGGTGCAGCGCAACAGCTCGCAGTCGTACTTCCTGAACGTCCCGCAGGGCGCCAAGTCCCTTGAGGTCGCGATCGGCGGGCTGAAGGACAAGAGCCAGACGCGGTTCATCGCGATCCACCCGTACGGCACTCCGGTCGACAACACCAGCACGCCGTACTGCTACAACAACTACCTCGACGGCAACGGCTGCAAGCCCGACGTCCGTTCGTACGCCGACCCGCAGGCCGGCGTCTGGGAGGTCGAGGTCGAGTCGCGCCGTACGTCGCCGCTGCTCGACAACCCGTACAAGCTGGACGTCACCGTTCTCGGCGCGGTCTTCTCCCCGGAGACCGTGACCGTGCCCGAGGCCAAGGTCGGCACCCCGGCCACCGCCTCCTGGCAGGTGACCAACAAGTACGCGGCCCTCGACGGCAAGCTCGTCGGCGGTCCGCTCGGCTCCTCGAAGACGACCCGGCCGTCGATCAAGCAGGGCGAGACGCAGACCACCACGGTGACCGTGCCCGAGGGCGCCAAGTCGCTCGACGTCGCCATCGGCAACGTCTCCGACACCTCGGCCGACCTCGACCTGACGGTGTACGACGCCAGTGGCAAGCAGGTCGCGCAGTCCGCGGACGGCGACTCCGAGGAGGCGGTCTCCATCGCCTCGCCGGCCGCCGGTGCGTACACCATCCAGGTCGTCGGCTACTCGGTCCCGGCGGGCTCCACCGACTACGACTACCGGGACGTGTTCTTCTCCTCCGCGCTCGGCAACGTCACCGTCGACGACTCGACGCCGGTGAAGCTCGGCACGGGTGACTCGGCCACGGTGAGCGGCCAGGTCACGGCCGCCGCGGTGGCTCCCGAGGGGCGCGAGTTCTTCGGGCGGGTCCAGTTGGTGAACGCGCGCGGCACGGTCGCGGGCGTGGGCAGCGTGAAGATCGAGAAGGTCACTCCGTAACGGAGCGCGTGCGGTAGCGGGGCGGGCGTCCTGGTGGGCGCCCGCCCTTCCGTGTGCGCGGGTCATCCGCAGACGGGAGTACCGGTCTCGGTTCGCGCGCCCGGGTCGGGGGCGAGGGCGGCCCGCTGGTCGGCGATCTCCTGCTTGCCGGTCACCCACAGGTCCGGGAGTGCGGACCGGTCCGGGAAGCCGACCAGCACGTGTTCGCCCTCGCGGGGGCCGGGATCGATCGACTCGTCGGTGAGGAAGGTGAGTTCCTCCTTGCCCTTCGCCGGCTTGTAGTAGTGGGTCACGCGCAGGGTGACCCGTCGCTGTTCGGTGCCCGGGACCCGCTCGACCGCGGTCACGTCGCCCTCGACCACGAGCCGGGCGCAGGCCACGTACATCGATCCGTAGGCCGACTTTCCGTCGGCGCCCTTGGCCGCGCTGTCGCTCGCCCCGCCCGCCATGCTGCTCCCTGTCTGGGTCACCAGCCAGGCCATCCCGGACAGCACGGCCGCCACGGCGACCACGGCCAGGGCCCCGAAGGCGAGGTTCCGGACACGGTGCCGCCGGGTGCGCACGGGTCGTACCGCTCTCACCGGAGCCGGCTTCTGTGCCGCCGCGGGCTCGGCCAGCGCCTCCGCGATGATCCCCAGTTGCTCCCGCAGCAGCGCCACATCGGCCGCCGCCGCCCGGTGTTCGGCCATGAACTCGGCGTCGGCGCGGGCCTCGTCCGGCAGCGGCCGGTCCATCAGGACGGCCATCAGCGCGTCCATGCCGTCGTCACCGTCGTCGTGGCCGTCGTCGTATGCGTTGTCGTATGCGTTGTCGTATGCGTTGTATCCGTCGTGTTCGGCGGTCACGTCACACCACCTCGTCCTCGTGCAGGCGGGCGCGAAGGGCCCGTACCGCCGTATGCAGCCTGCTCTTGACCGTGCCCTCGGGGATGCCGAGCTCCTCGGCTATCCCGCGCACCGGCAGGTCGGCGTAGAAGCGCAGGACGAGGATCTGGCGCTGGGCGTCGGGCAGGTCGTCCAGGCCCTGGGCGACGGCGAGGGAGAGCACACTGGTGTCCTCGCCCGAGGGGAGATCCCCCTGCCGCAGCGAGGCCAGGCGCTCGCCGAGGCGTTCCTGGCGGCGTTTGGCGCGGTGCCAGTCCATGGCGAGGTTGGAGGCGACGACCGCCGCCCAGGCTGACACGTCCCGCGGCGCCTCCTCGCCCTTCGCGGCCCGCTCCAGCAGCCGCAGGCGGACCTGCTGCACCCCGTCCAGCAGGTCCGCCTGCGGTACCCCGCCCAGCGCGAGCACCGCCCGCACCCGGCGTTCCTGAGCCGCGTCCAGCGGATCGTCCCCTCCGTGGTCCGCCCCCTGGCCGCGGCGGGCCCTTCTGCGCAGCACAGACACTTCTCCCCTCCCCGGCGCTCCCCGGCGTTTCCCCTATGACGCCGGGGAGCGCGGAAACGTTCGGGAACGTCCGGAGCGACTTTCCGCGACCTTCCACGACCTTCCGGACCCCGCTCCTCCACTACGGAGTCGTACGTCACACCGGGCCCGAGGCCGAGGTGACGATCAAGCGCGAGGCGCGCGGGCCGCCGGACCTCGTGGTGCTCCGGGAGCTGGACGAACGCCCGGAACCGGTGCTCCGGATCAGTACGGCTTCCGGTCTGCGGCGCGTTCCGGGCGGATTTCTCCAGATCAGGACGTCCGGCAGATGGAGCATCGAGCCGCCCGGCCGAGCGTGGCGTTCGTCCCATCCCTTGAGCAAAGGATTGGACACACCGGCCGGGGTGAGACGCATGATGGAAAGGCCCCGGCCACGCAGGGGCACACGCAAGCCATGTGAAGGAGTCGCAGTGAGGGTCGGAATCGTCGGAGCCACCGGTCAGGTCGGCACGGTCTTGCGCAGGATCCTCGCCGAGCGGAACTTCCCCGTGGACGAGCTGCGCCTGTTCGCCTCGGCGCGCTCGGCCGGGACGGTCCTCGACGGTGTGACGGTGGAGGACGCGGCCACCGCCGACTACACCGGCCTGGACATCGTGATCTTCTCCGCGGGCGGCGCGACCTCCAGGGCGCTGGCCGAGAAGGTCGCCTCCCAGGGCGCCGTCGTGATCGACAACTCCTCCGCGTGGCGCAAGGACCCGGACGTGCCCCTGGTGGTCTCCGAGGTGAACCCGCACGCGATCGCGAACCGCCCCAAGGGCATCATCGCCAACCCGAACTGCACCACCATGGCCGCGATGCCGGTCCTGAAGCCGCTGCACGAGGAGGCGGGCCTGGAGGCGCTGGTCGTCGCCACCTACCAGGCGGTGTCCGGCTCGGGCCTCGCGGGCGTGGCCGAGCTGCACGGCCAGGCGCAGAAGGTGGTCGCCGACGCGGACAAGCTGACCCACGACGGCGAGGCGGTCGACTTCCCGGAGCCGGGCGTCTACAAGCGGCCCATCGCCTTCAACGTGCTGCCCTTCGCGGGCAACCTCGTGGACGACGGTCTGAACGAGACCGACGAGGAGCAGAAGCTCCGCACCGAGTCCCGCAAGATCCTGGAGATCCCGGAGCTGAAGGTCTCCGGCACCTGTGTGCGCGTCCCGGTCTTCTCCGGCCACTCCCTCCAGGTCAACGCCCGCTTCGCCCGCCCGGTCTCCCCGGAGCGGGCGGCCGAGCTGCTCGCGGACGCGCCGGGTGTCGTCCTCACCGACATCCCGACCCCCCTCCAGGCGGCCGGCAAGGACCCGTCGTACGTCGGCCGCATCCGCCGCGACGAGACCGTCGACAACGGCCTGGCCCTGTTCGTCTCCAACGACAACCTCCGCAAGGGCGCGGCCCTGAACGCCGTCCAGATCGCGGAGCTGGTGGCGGCGGAGCTCTCCGCGGAGTAACGCGAACGCGGAAGGGGCGGTCACGACCACGTGACCGCCCCTTCCGCGTGCCCGGCCCGACTCGCCCTACGGGCGCCGTACCTCGTACAGGAAGCACCCGTACTCCACGGCCCGGACGTGGACGAGGGCCACCTCGGGGTCGGCGAAGGCCTCCGCGAAGGCCGCCTCGAACGCCGCCTCGAAGTCACCGGCGTCCTCGACCAGCCGTCCGCCCAGGATGTGCCCTTCGGCGGAGTAGCGGCGGACGGTGCGGTGCGCATCGGCGAAGGGGAGGCCGGGAAGGTCGTCCCCGTTCGGCCCCGGGCACTCCTCCGCATGGATGAAGACGGGGCCCTGTTCGTCGTAGGCGCCCGGATCGGCGCCGGTCCGAGCGGCCCAGCGGCGCAGGGGCGCGTAGGAGACGAGGGCGATACGCTCGCCGGCGGCGCTCCGGCGCAGGCAGCAGCGCAGCGGGGCGCCGCCCTCCTCGTCCGTCACGGGAACCAACTCGCGTCCCGCATCGTCAGTGGAGCGCAGCCCCTTCAGGACTCGCGGGTCGACGGGTCGTGCGGTGTACGTCGTCATATGCCCAGGCTGACGCGATCGTGCCCGGTCGACCGGCGGGATCCGGACATCGCGTTCCGCGCGGGTCCCATGGAAGGATGGCGCAACCCACACATAACGAGGAGATGACCGCGTGCCTGGCACAAACCTGACTCGCGATGAGGCGCAGCAGCGGGCGAAGCTGCTGACCGTTGACTCGTACGAGATCGATCTCGACCTCTCCGGCGCGCAGGAGGGCGGTACCTACAGGTCCGTGACCACGGTGCGCTTCGACGTCACCGAGAACAGCGCGGCGTCCTTCATCGACCTGGTGGCCCCGGCGGTCCACGAGGTGACCCTGAACGGCGACCCGCTCGACCCCGACGAGGTCTTCAAGGACTCCCGGATCGCGCTGCCGGGTCTGCTGGAGGGGCGCAACGTCCTGCGTGTCGTCGCCGACTGCGCGTACACCAACACCGGCGAGGGCCTGCACCGCTTCGTCGACCCGGTCGACGAGCAGGCCTACCTCTACACCCAGTTCGAGGTGCCGGACGCCCGCAGGGTCTTCGCCTCCTTCGAGCAGCCGGACCTGAAGGCCACCTTCCAGTTCACGGTGAAGGCACCGACTGGCTGGACGGTCATTTCCAACTCGCCCACGCCGGAGCCCAAGGGCGACATCTGGGTCTTCGAGCCGACGCCGCGCATCTCGACGTACGTCACCGCGCTGATCGTCGGCCCGTACCACTCGGTGCACAGCGTGTACGAGAAGGACGGGCAGAGCGTGCCGCTCGGCATCTACTGCCGGCCCTCGCTCGCCGAGTTCCTCGACTCGGACGCGATCTTCGAGGTGACCCGGCAGGGCTTCGACTGGTTCCAGGAGAAGTTCGACTACGCGTACCCGTTCAAGAAGTACGACCAGCTCTTCGTGCCGGAGTTCAACGCGGGCGCGATGGAGAACGCGGGCGCGGTGACCATCCGCGACCAGTACGTCTTCCGGTCCAAGGTGACGGACGCGGCGTACGAGGTGCGGGCGGAGACGATCCTGCACGAGCTGGCCCACATGTGGTTCGGCGACCTGGTCACCATGGAGTGGTGGAACGACCTGTGGCTGAACGAGTCGTTCGCCACCTACACCTCCATCGCCTGCCAGGCGTACCACCCGGAGTCCCGCTGGCCGCACTCCTGGACGACCTTCGCCAACTCCATGAAGACGTGGGCGTACCGGCAGGACCAGCTGCCCTCCACCCACCCGATCATGGCCGAGATCCGCGACCTGGACGACGTCCTCGTCAACTTCGACGGCATCACGTACGCCAAGGGTGCCTCGGTCCTCAAGCAGCTCGTGGCGTACGTCGGCATGGACGAGTTCTTCGCGGGCGTGCAGGCGTACTTCAAGCGGCACGCGTTCGGCAACACGCGCCTGTCCGACCTGCTGGGCGCCCTGGAGGAGACCTCCGGCCGCGACCTCAAGACGTGGTCGAAGAAGTGGCTGGAGACGGCGGGCATCAACATCCTCCGCCCGGAGATCGAGACCGACGCCGACGGCGTCATCACCTCCTTCGCCGTCCGCCAGGAGGCCCCGGCGCTCCCGGCGGGCGCCAAGGGCGAGCCGACCCTCCGTCCGCACCGCATCGCCGTCGGCCTCTACAGCCTCGACGCCGAGAGCGGCAAGCTGCTGCGCGACGAGGACGGCCGGATCGAGCTGGACGTCGACGGCGAGCTGACCGAGGTGCCGCAGCTGGTCGGCAGGCACCGCCCGGACGTGGTCCTGCTCAACGACGACGACCTGTCGTACTCGAAGGTCCGCCTGGACGAGAAGTCCCTGGCCTTCGTGACCGAGCACCTCGGCGACTTCGAGTCCTCCCTGCCCCGGGCCCTGTGCTGGGCGTCGGCCTGGGACATGACCCGCGACGCCGAACTCGCCACCCGCGACTACCTCAGCCTGGTCCTGTCGGGCATCGGCAAGGAGTCCGACATCGGTGTCGTCCAGTCGCTCCAGCGCCAGGTGAAGCTGGCCATCGAGCTGTACGCCGCCCCGGCCGCCCGCGAGGCCCTGCTGACCCGCTGGACGGACGCCACGCTGGCCCATCTGCGGGCCGCCGCGCCGGGCAGCGACCACCAGCTGGCGTGGGCGCGGGCGTTCGCGGCGACCGCCCGTACGCCGGAGCAGGTGGATCTGCTGGACGCCCTGCTGGACGGCGCGACGACGATCGAGGGCCTGGTCGTCGACACCGAGCTGCGCTGGGCGTTCGTCGAGCGGCTGGTGGCGGTCGGGCACTTCGACGAGGAGGACATCGCGGCCGAGTACGAGCGGGACAAGACGGCCGCCGGTGAGCGCCACGCGGCGACCGCCCGCGCGGCCCGTCCGACGCCGGAGGCCAAGGCGGAGGCGTGGGCGTCGGTCATCGAGTCCGACAAGCTCCCGAACGCCGTCCAGGAGGCCGTGATCAGCGGCTTCGTCCAGACGGACCAGCGGGAGCTGCTGGCGCCGTACACGGACAAGTACTTCGAGGTCGTCAAGGACATCTGGGACTCCCGTTCGCACGAGATCGCCCAGCAGATCGCGATCGGCCTCTACCCGTCGATCCAGGTGTCGGAGGAGACCCTCGCCAGGACGGACACCTGGCTCGCCTCGGCCGAGCCGAACGCGGCCCTGCGCCGCCTCGTCTCGGAGTCCCGCGCGGGCATCGAGCGGGCCCTGAAGGCCCAGGCGGCGGACGCGGCGGCCGCGTAGCCGTCGTCCGTACGGTCATCAGGGGCGCCCGGTGCTGCACCGGGCGCCCCTTGCGTTTCGTCCGCTCAGCGGGTCGCCCCGGCGGCCGTCTCCCGCGCGTCCTCGGGCACGCGCACCACCACCGGCCGGCCCGCGGGCCGCGCCCCCGGCCGGGCCGCGACCGTCGCCCGGCCCGTGCGGCGCGGACGTGCGAAGGGCGCCGGCCTCACCGCGGATGTGCGGGAGGACGGCGCCCTCGGCGGAGGTCAGGTGTGACTCAGGCCTTCGCCTTGGCCCTCGCCGAGCCGGGCTTGGTGACGCGGATCTTGGACTTGTCCAGGACCATCACCAGGCCCGCGATGATCGCGAACAGGGCGATGGGGAGCACGACGTAGAGGCCCAGCGTCGCGACGACACTCAGGCCCGGACCGGGGTCGTCGCCGTCGTCGCGGGCGACCGCGAGCGCGGGGGACGACATGAGCAGCATCATCAGCGTCGTACCGGCGGCCAGGGCGCCGACGCGCAGGGCGTTCTTCTTGTCCACGTTGCCCAAAGTATCGAACGCCGGATGAGAGCGCGCGTCCGGGGTGCTGTACGGGACAACAACCCCGGACCGGCCGGGCCGCGCCGCCGGCGTCGTCACCGCCCCGGCCGCCCCGCCGATTCCCGCAGGACCTCGATGAGCGCGCGCAGCCGTGGTGAGGCGGCCAGCTCCTCCAGCGTCACCGGGCGCCCCTCGGCGTCGGCGATCGGCAGGCGCCAGTTGGGGTACTGGTCCCAGGTGCCGGGGAGGTTCTGCGGGCGGCGGTCGCCGACGCCGTCCGGGAGCCAGACGCCGATCATGCGGGCGGGGGTGCTCAGCAGGAAGCGGTGGACGGCTTGGATCTCCGCGGCCTCCGCCTCCTCGGCCGAGGGCGCGTGACCGCCGACCGTGCCCCGGAGCAGCTCCAGACGGGTGAGCAGGGCCAGCCACTCCGCCGTGTCCGCCGCGGCCGCCGCGCGTTCCTCCTCCAGCGGGTGGGTCAGCAGACCCAGGCGGTCGCGGAGTTCGACGTGTTCGCCGGTGAGCCGGGCCGCGGTGGAGGGCAGGTCGTGGGTGGTGGCGGTGGCCAGGCAGTCGGCGCGCCAGCGGGCGGGAGGGAGGGGCTGGCCGTCGCCCTCCCAGTCCCGTTCGAACCACAGCACCGACGTGCCGAGCACCCCGCGCCGCTGCAGCGTCTCGCGCACACCCGGCTCCACCGTGCCCAGGTCCTCGCCGATCACCACCGCCCCGGCCCGCGAGGCCTCCAGCGCCAGCAGGGCGAGCATGGCCTCGGCGTCGTAGCGGACGTACGTGCCCTCCGTCGGCGGCTGTCCCTGCGGCACCCACCACAGCCGGAACAGGCCCATGACGTGGTCGATGCGCAGGGCGCCGGCGTAGCGGAACAGAGCGCGCAGCAGGCGGCGGTAGGGGGCGTGGCCGGAGGCGGCCAGCCGGTCCGGCCGCCAGGGCGGCAGGCCCCAGTCCTGGCCGCGGGCGTTGAAGGCGTCCGGCGGGGCGCCCACCGACATCCCGGCGGCGAAGTACTCCTGCTGCGCCCAGGCGTCGGCACCCCCCGGGTGCACGCCGACCGCGAGGTCGTGCACGATCCCGACCGGCATGCCCGCCTCGCACGCGGCACGCTGGGCCGCGGTGAGCTGGGCGTCGGTGAGCCAGGCGAGCCAGGAGTGGAAGTCGACGCGGTCCATCAGCTCGGCTCGGGCCCGGGCGGTCCCGGCCGAGCGGGGGTCGCGCAGGTCCTCCGGCCAGCGATGCCAGTCGGAGCCGTGCGCCTCGGCGAGCGCGCACCAGGTGGCGTGGTCCTCCAGCGCCTCCCCCTCCTCGGCGAGGAAGTCGGCGTAGGCGGCCTGCCGGCCCGGCCCCAGGGGCACGTCCCGCACCAGCTCCAGCGCCTCCCGCTTGAGCTCCCACACCGCGTCCCGGTCGATGAGCGCGTCCTTGTCGAGCACGGAGGCGCGCAGCCGGTCCGCCCGCTCCAGCAGGGCGCGGACGCGTTCGCGGTCCTCGACGTACGCGAACTCGGGGATGTTCTCCACCCGCAGGTGCACCGGGTCGGGGAAGCGGCGGGAGGAGGGCCGGTACGGCGAGGGGTCGGTGGGGGCGCCGGTTACGGCCGCGTGCAGCGGGTTGACCTGCACGAATCCGGCGCCGCCGGTGCGTCCGGCCCAGGCGGCCAGCTCGGCGAGGTCCCCGAGGTCGCCCATGCCCCAGGAGCGCCGGGACAGGAGGGAGTAGAGCTGGACGAGGAGTCCGTACGAGCGTCCGGCGGGCGCGGGCAGCCGGGCCGGGGCGACGATCAGATGGGCCTCGGCGGTGCGTCCGTCGGGGGCGGAGGCGGTCACCCGGTGGACGCCGGCCGGAAGCCGTTCGGCGGCGGCGCGGGTCTCGCCCTGCTCGGTCTCGATGCGCAGGCTGGTGCCGGGCGGCAGCGCGTCGAGGGCGGCGGGGCCGTCGCCCGGGGTGCCGGTCCAGTGGACCAGGGTGGGCGGCAGCAGTCGCTCGCGCAGTTCGCGTTCGCGGGCGGCGAGCGCGGAGCGGGCGGCCTGCGGGGTGCTCGCGTCGACGCCGAGCGCGGCCAGGGCGGCGGCGACGGCGGTGGCGGAGGCGGCGACCGTGCGGTCCGGGGACGGGCTGTAGGAGGTGGCGACGCCGTGCAGCTCGGCGAGCCGGGAGAGGTCCTCGTCGGGGGGCCCGGGCGCGGTCACTGCGGCCCCGGGCCGTGGGGGTCTGCGGTCGCGTCGGACTCGCTGGTCAGCGGGGCGGCGTCGGCGAGGGGCGGCTCGCTGGTGAGGGGCTCGGCGTCGGGCAGCGGCGGCTCGCTGGTCAGCGGGGCCTCGGCGGAGGCGCTCTCCGCGCTGAAGACGCTGAGGTGAGGGTCCCCGGGCTCGACGGACGGTTCCGCCGCGGGTTTGGAGCGGGCCGGGAGCGGAAGGTGAGCCGGTGCGGCCACGGGGGCCTCCTTGTCGGTACGTCGGATACGTCGGCGGATGCCGGATTAGAGCAGGCCTACCCAGTGGACGGGACGGCACTCTCGACGGGCGCTGGAGCGCGGGCGGGCGCGGGGGCGCCCGCCTCGGACCGGCGCCGTGAACCGACGCGGGCCGGGTGATCGATAGACGGGGTGTGAGACTGTTCCGCCCCATGGGGGGCCACCGGGAGAAGGACGAGGCGGCGAGTGACGCGGTGTTGTTGCGGGCCGTCGCGCGTGGGGACTCCGCTGCGATGGCTGTGCTGTACGAGCGGCACTCGGGGTGGCTGTACGCGCGGTTGATCCGGCGGTGTGCGGATGCCGAGGTCGTGCGGGAGGTCCTGCAGGACACCTTTGTGACCGTGTGGCGGTCGGCGGGCGGGCACCGGGGGCAGGAGGCCGGCGGGTGGTTGTGGACCATCGCCGCGCGGCGGCTCGTCGATGCCCGGCGGGCGCAGGAGCGGGCCACCCGAGGGGAGGCCACGGACGCCTGGTACGTGCCCGCCGGCCTCGCGCCGTCCGCCGAGGACCGCGTGCTTGCCGGACTTGAGTACGGCGACGTCGGCACCGCCCTCGACCGGATCTCCCCCGAGCTGCGCGACGTACTGCGCGCCACCGTCGTCGACGGGCTGACCACCCGCGAAACCGCCCGCCTCCTCGGCATACCGGAGGGCACCGTCAAGTCCCGCGCCCTGCGCGCCCGCGCCGAACTGCGGGCGGCCCTGGCCCAGTTGAACCCGGCCCCGATGGGAGAACCGGCATGAACCGCAACGTGAACATCTGGCACGCGTCCGATGATCTCGTCGGACGATACGCGGACGGTTCCCTGCCGGATCCGGACGCCTGGTCCCTAGAGAAGCATCTGGAGGGGTGCGTCGGCTGCGCGGTGCGTGTGTCGGACGCCGTGCGCGCGACTTCGGCGGCGGTGGTGCTGGCGGACGTGCGGGACGTGGTGCTCGGGGCCGCTCCCGCTCCGGCGCCCACCCCCCTCCCCCGCCTCGCCCGCCTGCTCTGGGCCGTCGGTCCCGCGGTGCGCGGTGCCTGGCTCGCCGCCGTGCTCGTCGTGGCCGTCGGCGCGGTGGCCCTCGCCTACGCGGGCGGTTTCTCCGGCGCACGAACGCTGTTGCTGGCCGTGGCGCCCGTGGTGCCCGTCGCGGGGGTCGCCCTGTCCTACGGGAAGCACGCCGACCCGATGCACGAGATCACCACGGCCACCCCTTCCGGCGGGTTGAAGCTGGCGCTGACCCGGACCGTCGCCGTGCTGGCGGTGAGCCTGCCGCTGCTCACCCTCGCCGGCCTGCTGCTGCCCGCCTCCGGTGCGCCGAACGCCGCCGCCTGGCTGCTGCCCGGACTCGCGCTGTCCCTCGCCTCGCTGGCCCTGGCCGGCTACGTCGGCTGCCGTACCGCGACGGCCGTGACCGGGGGCGGCTGGCTGGCCGCCGTACTCACGCCGGCACTCACCGCCCAGAGCGGTCACCTCACCGACCGGCTGGCCGAGCAGCTCTCCCGCTACCTCGACGGCGCCCCGGCGCAGGGCGGATGGGCGGCCGCGGCCGTGCTGTGCGCCGTCCTGCTGACCGTCCGCCGTCCCGCCTACGACTACCTGGAGCCGCGGTGAACATCGCCGTCCCTGGAGAAGACTTGAGCACGATACGAGTGACCGGCCTGCACGTCCGGCATCGCAAGACCGTCGCCCTCGACTCCGTCGACCTCGCGCTCGGCACGGGCGTGCACGGGCTGCTCGGCCCCAACGGGGCGGGCAAGACCTCGCTGATCCGGGTCCTGGCCACGGTGGCCGAACCGTCCGGCGGACGGGTGGAGATCCTCGGCGAGGACATCGGCGACCATCGGCGGCGCGGTGCCGTCCGCCGTCAACTCGGTTATCTTCCGCAGGAGTTCGGCTACTACCCCGGCTTCACGGTGCGGGAGTTCGTGGCGTACGTCGCCTGGCTGAAGGAGCTGCCCGCCGCCGACACCCCGGCCGCTGTCGAACGGGCCGTCGAACGGGTCGGCCTCGCCGACCGCATCGACGCGAAGATCAAGACGCTGTCCGGTGGCATGGTCCGCCGCGTCGGCATCGCCCAGGCCATCGTCAACGAGCCCCGCGTGCTGCTCTTCGACGAGCCGACCGCCGGTCTCGACCCCGAGCAGCGCGTGGAGTTCCGCGAGCTGCTGCGCCGGCTCGGCGCCTCCGCGACCGTCATCGTCTCCACCCACCTGGTGGAGGACGTGGCCGCCGCCTGCACGGAGGTCACCCTCGTCGACGGCGGCCGGGTCGCCTACCGGGGTACCCCGGAGACGCTCACCGCCCTCGGTGCGGCCTCGGACGGACCCGGGGACCATCCCATCGAGCGCGGCTACACAGCGGTGCTGCGGGCCCATCGGGCGCCGGGCCGACGGGAGGCGGTGCGATGACCCTCGTGACCGAAAGGACGACGCGCTCCCGAGCGCCCCACCCCCTGCGCGCGGAAACCGTCCGCGGTTTCGCCCCCTGGGCCGGTGCCGCCGTCGTGCTGACGCTCGGCATGGTGCTGGCCGGTTCCTCGGCGCGCTGGCAGGGCGGCTGGGCCGAGACCGCCAGGGAACTGCACACGGCCATGCTGATCATCATTCCCCTGGCCGCCGCCGCGGGCTGCTGGCAGGGCGGGCGGGAGCGACGACGGCGTACCGGGGAACTGCTGGCGACGGCCGTACGGGCGCCGCTCACCCGGTTCCTGGCCTCGGCCCTGCCCGTCGCCCTCTGGGTGGTCGCCGGTTACCTGGTCGCGGTGGGCCTGGCCCTGCTCGCCACCTGGCCCTTCGCCCAGGGCGACCGGCCGAACCTCGCCCTGCTGCCGGCGGACGTGGTGGCGTCGGCCTCGGCGGCACTGGCCGGGCACGTGGTGGGGCGGGCGGTGTCCTGGCGGCTGGCGGCTCCGCTGCTGGCGATGGCCGGGTACGTGGGGCTCGGCATCCTGGCGGTGGGCGACGCGGGCCCCGGCCGCCATCTCAGCCCGGCCGTCCCGGTCATGGACACCGTGGTGCCGGTCTGGTGGCAGCCGGTGGCGATGGCGGTGTGGACCGGCGGGCTGGCGGTCGCCATGGTGCTGGCGTACGCCGCGCGACGCCGGGTGACAGCCCTGTTGCCGCTGGCCGCCGCGGCGGCCGCGGGCGTACTCCTCGTCCAGACCGGGGACGGCCTGTGGCACACCGACCCGCTCGCCCAGCACCAGGTGTGCGACACCTCCACCACACCCGCGGTCTGCGTGAACGCCCGCTACGCCGGCCTGCTGCCACAGGTCAGGGATGCCCTGTCGGGGATCACCGGCAAGCTGGCGGGCGTGCGGAACCTGCCGGTGCGGTGGGAGGACCGGGAGGGCGGCACGCACGCCGACGAGGCGGCGCTGCCGAGCGTGACGCCGTTCGGCTGGTCGCTCGTACGGGGGCGGCTGACCGATCCGGAGCAGTACGCGTGGGAGGCCGTGACGGCGCTGGGGTTGCGCGGGGACTGCCCGGGGAAGGAGCGGGAAGACGCGAAGCTGATGCTGGCCGACGACGCCGTGGAGAACTACCTCGCGCCGAGCCCGGGGCAGGAGTACTTCGACGCTCGGGACGCCAAGGGCGACAAGGTCCAGCGCGCCGAGCTGCGCGAGCGCCGCGCGGCCCGGGCCCGCCTCGCGGGGATGGGCGAGAAGGAGCGCCGCGCCTGGCTGTCGGCGTACTTCGGGGCCCGGGGTGGCTGCCACCCGAAGGGGGTGCCGGCCCTGTGACGACTTACGGCCCCCTCCTCTACGCGCGCTCCCGCGCCCTCCTCCTCACCCTGGCCGCGCTCGCCGGGACCACCGTCTTCGCGGTGTGGGCCGCCCACCGCATGGACACCTACCTCGACCCGGACCGCCGGGTGCCGATCGTCGCCCTGGCCCCGCTGCTGGCGTCCGCGGTGATCGGGGCGAGCCTGTACTCGCCCTCCGACGAGCTGGACCGTACGGCCGTACGGCCGTGGTGGCCGCGGCGGCTGGTCCAGCTGGGAGGCCTCACCGCTCTCGCGTCGGCGCTGCTGCCACTGGCCGTGCTGGGACACGTGGACACCTTCGGCGCCCCGGCCATGATCCGCAACACGCTGGGCTGTGCGGGCCTCACGGCCGCCGCCGCGGTCCTGCTCGGCGCCAGGCTGAGCTGGCTGCCCGCCTTCGGCTACGTCACCTCGGTGTACCTCGGCTCGGCGGGGGCGCGGGGGCGCGCGTCCGCGGTGTGGGCGTGGCCCATGCAACCTGGTGCGCAACCGGGCGCCTGGGCGGCGGCATTGGCCGCGTTCCTGGTCGGCGGCGCGCTCTACGTCCTACGTGGAGCGCGCCCCGAAGGGCCCCGCGGCTGAGAAGCCACGAGGTATGCGAAGGCCCGGATCGTCAGGCGGGGATGCCGTCGATCCGGGCCAAGGCGTCGTCCGCGCCGTACGGCTGCAAGTAGGGCAGCCAGCGCGGGTCCCTATGGCCGGTGCCGATGATGCGCCAGGCCAGGCCGGTGGGCGGAGCTGGTTTGTGGCGCAGCCGCCAGCCGATCTCCACGAGGTGGCGGTCGGCCTTCACGTGGTTGCAGCGGCGACAGGACGCCACCACGTTGTCCCAGACGTGCTTGCCCCCGCGGCTGCGCGGGATGACGTGGTCGACGCTGGTTGCGACGCCACCGCAGTACATGCACCGGCCCCCGTCACGGGCGAAGAGGGCCCGCCGGGTGAGAGGAACGGGCCCCCGATAGGGAACCCGGACGAATCGCTTGAGCCGGACCACGCTGGGTGCGGGGACTGTGACGGTCGCGCTGTGCATGAAGGCGCCGGATTCCTCCAAGGAGACAGCCTTGTTCTCCAGGACGAGGATGAGCGCGCGGCGGAGCGGTACGACGCCGAGTGGCTCGTACGACGCGTTGAGGACCAGGACATGCGGCACGGGTGCCTCCTTGGGCGTCGGCGGCGCGTGGCTCGCGCCGGGACGATCTGCAGTCAGTCTCCCCTCTTGCCTGGTGGAAGCGCCACCATGTCCCGGTAACGGGCTGGGAGTGTTTTCGACCACACCTGATTCATCCCCTGGTTCAATCCCCCGGATCAAGGCCTGTTCAAGCGCGGGCGGGCCCAGGTGAGGACGGTCTCTCCTTCTCGCATCGCGCGAGCGCACACACGATGCCCCGTTAGTGTGGTTGTCCTGCCCTTCCGGTGACCTTTCTGTGACCTTGACGACCTTGACCGCCGCACCGGGCGGGGCAGCGCAGCACCTGGAGGTACCTGCCGTGTCCTTGTCCGCCGTCCTACTGGCCGCGGGTTCGTCGCCGTCGCCGACTCCCTCGGAGTCGCCGAGCGTGACCGTCCCGACCCTCCAGGACGCTCAGGAGAGCGCGACGAACGCCGCCGGCTGGGTCGAGCAGAACTGGTCGACGTGGCTCGCGATCGGCCTGCGGGTCCTGCTGATCCTGGTGATCGCGGCGGTGCTGAGAAAGGTCGTGCTGCGCGCGATCACCAAGCTGATCGACCGCATGAACCGGACCGTCGAGTCGGTCGACGGCACCACCCTGGGCGGTCTCCTGGTCAACGTCGAGCGCCGCCGCCAGCGCTCGCAGGCCATCGGCTCGGTGCTGCGCTCGGTGGCGAGCTTCCTGATCCTCGGCACCGCGGCCCTGATGGTGCTGGCCACCTTCGAGATCAATCTCGCCCCGCTGCTGGCGTCCGCCGGTGTCGCGGGCGTGGCGATCGGTTTCGGCGCCCGCAACCTGGTCACGGACTTTCTCTCCGGCGTGTTCATGATCCTGGAGGACCAGTACGGCGTCGGCGACCAGATCGACGCGGGCGTCGCCTCCGGCGAGGTCGTCGAGGTCGGTCTGCGCGTGACCAAGCTGCGCGGTGACAACGGCGAGATCTGGTACGTCCGCAACGGCGAGGTCAAGCGCATCGGCAACCTGTCCCAGGGCTGGGCGACAGCGGGCGTCGATGTGACGGTGAAGTCCTCCGAGGACCTGGACCGGGTGAAGTCCACCCTCGACGAGGTCGCCGAGAAGATGAGCAAGGAGGAGCCCTGGAACGAGCTCCTCTGGAGCCCGATCGAGGTCCTGGGCCTGGACTCGGTCCTGATCGACTCGATGGTGGTCCGCGTCTCGGCCAAGACCATGCCGGGCAAGTCGGTGGCGGTCGAACGCGAGCTGCGCTGGCGCGTCAAGCGCGCCTTCGACGCGGCCCGGATCCCTATCGTGGGCGGCGCGACGGCCGTACCGCTGGAGGACGCGATCCCGGACCCGACGGCGGCGGTCGCGTCTCCGTCCGTGTACTCCAACACGGCGTCGCCCCAGGCGGAAGCGGCGGCGCCGATCGTGCCGCAGCAGGCGGCGCCACCGGCAAAGTAGGGGAACGGTTTCAGCACGCTCGTTCGAGTGAACGGCCGGGGCATCCGGCGCCGCGAGGGCGCTGGGTGCCCCATCGTTCTGCCGGGGCACCCGGGGCGGGCTTAGCCTGGCATCAATCCGCTAAGGAGACCCAGCGATGAGCGCGGAGCCGATCATGGAGCCGGTCATGCCGCAGGTGGACCCCATCGACTTGTTGAACGCGTTCGAAAAGGCGGCGTCACCGATGCCGATTCGAGCGGAGTACATCGAGGGGACCGGGTACTTGCCGCCTCAGCCGGAGCATCAACACAACGCGGGAGCTGTGAAGCTCATCGTCCAGTTCCACTTGGCCGGACACGACACGGCCGGCGTGAACGACGGTTTCCGAGTGCCCCACCCAGACGGTCGGACGATGGCTTTGGTCGTCCCGGACTTCTATGTCTGCCGCCGTAATCCGACCGAACTCGACGAGTCGTACCGCAGAACCCACAGGGGTTGGTACCCCATCGACATGCTCGCCCTGGTCGGTGAAGTCACCTCCACCAACCACGAGACCGACACCGGTCCCAAGTCCCGCACCTACGCCGCCGCCGGCATCCCCGTCTACGTCCTCGTCGACCGCCACACCAAGACGGCCCACTGCTACACGGACCCGATTCTCCCCGGCGACGACCCCACCGAGGCCTACTACGACACCGACACCAAGGTCGGCCTCGGCGACCCGCTCCCCCTCCCGGGCCCGTACCCCACCCTGGACACGGCCCCGTTCCTCACCGACTGAGCCGGCCGCACGTCAGCCGGTAGGCCTCCCGGACCCAGGCCTCGTCACCAGGGTCCACCCCGCAGGCCAGAGAGGCGCGGGAGTTGCCGAACCAGGTCGTCACGCTGCCGTAGACATCACGGCCGGGGCAGTCGACGGTGAAGCTCGCGTCGACGACGTGGATCCCCTCGGCCACGACGAGGCGCCCCGTATGCCCGAGAGAGTCGATCTTCATGGGGTGGAGCTCCCGGTCGGCGGACTCCTCCCCCGGAGCCGCCAGTCCCTCGGCGTCGTCCCCCCACTTGAGGTGCTTGGCGAGGGCGGCGAGCACATGGTGCGCGGACACGATGCCGCCGCTCGTGTCGACCCGGGGCACGACGTTGCGCACGAGCCCGGTGTGGAACGTGACCCAGCCGTCGCTCTTGCGGACCTGCACGACCGGGGAGACCTCGGTCAGCCGGACCTCCCGGCGCACGGAGCTCCACCGTACGGCTCCGCTCTCGCAGGACGGCGGGGCGGCTGACGCCGACGCGGAGACCGCCGCGGAGGCCTTCGCCCGGGGCTTCCCGGACGCCGCCGTACAACCCGTCGTCGCCAGAACGACCCCGCACAGCAGCACCGCGACCGTCCACGTGTGACGCCGTGTCATTCCGCTTCCCCTCCCCCGGCCCGCTCCCCGCCCGTCGCGAAGAACCGTTCCACGTAGGCGCCGGGCGGCAGTTCGCTCTCCCGCATCAGGGAGAACACCTCCGCGCCCTCCCCCGGCACGTCGTCCGTCCGATACGCCTCGGCGAAGCCGGCGTACTCCACGTCATCCAGGTCCGCGCAGTACCGCAGCGCCTCGGACTCCCCCCGCTCGATCGCCTCGTCGAGCGAGTGCGCCCGCCACAGGGTGATCCGCTCCTCGTAGACCCCGAGCGCCCGGTGGCGGAACACGCACCGGACGCCGTACCAGGACGTCCCGTTCACTTCACGGCCCTCCCATCCACGTCCACCAGCGTGACCGACCGCACCATCTGGCACAGCGCGACGAAGGCGGCGCCGTGGTGCAGCAGGGGCAGCCCCTCGGCCGCGGACACCTTCAGCCGGGCCTCTCCCGAGGCCTCGTCGAAGGTCACCGAGGCGTCGACGGACATCCGGAAGCGGAACGGACGCCAGCGCAGCAGTACCGGATTCCCGCCGTCCGCCCCCACCGCGGCGAACGCCCGCTCGGCACCGCTCAGTTCGGCCCGTATGCAAGGGAACGGCGTCCCCTGGAGGGTGTGCGTCTGAGTGTCCTTCAGGGCGTCCACGGTGACCTGAATCCCGGTACCCCGCGCCCGGCGGGCCAGGGAACGAGTCCGGAAGGCGGCGAAGACGAACGCGAGGACCGCGTACACCGGGAGGAGGAGGACGACCTCGTACAAGGTCGACCAGGAGACGCCGTCGTCGATGAAGGACGACACGGCCTGCAGCAGCATCAGGGGAACGCCGTGCCCCAGAGCGGCGCGCCACAGCGCCGCCAGGAGCCGTCCTCGGTGGGCCATGTGTCGTCGTTCCACTCGTTCCGTGCCGGACCCGTCTGTCCGAGCACGCGGATCAAAGCGGAGGAAGCTGTGACTGTAAGCCCTCCGACCAGCGAAAATGAAGATCGTGACGCAGTCGTGACGCATCGGTTGCGGCGGCTGGATCCACCGGCCGGATCCACCGGCCGGATCCAACCGGATTCAAACGGTCTTCACAGGGGGCTCGCATTCCCTTCGCACATCTTGATCACCTAAGGTCGCGCTCACGATGGGCCCTTGTTCTGGAGCGCGACGCCGCCCGGGGGCCCGCTCTCGAATGTGGGGATAGATGAGAAAGCTCGCCATAGGCACCGCCCTGTCCGGTGCGCTGGCACTGGCCGGCATCGCCGCGCCCGCCGCCTCCGCGGCCACTCCGAACCTGGTCTTCTCCGACGTGACCGTCAACAAGGGGAAGGCGATCGTCGTCGGCACCACCAAGACGGTGACCGTGCCGGTGACCTACACCATGACCCGGCCCGCCGACCTGGTCATCGACAACAAGAAGACGTTCGCCGCGGTGATGCTCTACCGCGGCACGCTGAAGTCGCTCGACAACGAGCTCGACCCGGAGGTCATGCCCACCTGCACGACGACCTCCACCACCGACACCACGGTCACCGAGAGCTGCTCCGAGAACATCCCCGTCGACCCGACGGACTACCTGTACGAGGCCGCGGACGCCACCACGTGGAAGGCCGCGGGCCTGTACGCCCACTTCGACGGCACCGTCTCGGACGACTTCCTCAGCACCGAGTCCGACGTGGCCATCTGGGGCAACCTGACCACCGTCAAGGTGCAGCGGGCGGCCAAGCTGACCGTCAACGCCACCCCCGAGCCGGCGGTCTACGGCAAGACGCTCACCGTCAAGGGCGCCCTGACCCGGGCCAACTGGGAGACCAACAAGTACTCCGGGTACACGGGGCAGCAGGCCGTCCTGCAGTTCCGGGCCGCGGGCACCAGCACCTACAAGGACGTGAAGGCGGTGACCTCCGGCACCGCGGGGGCCCTGTCCACCACGGTGAAGGCGACCAAGAGCGGCTACTTCCGCTACGTCTTCGCCGGCACGGCCACCACCGCGGCCGCGAAGGCCACCGGTGACTACGTCAAGGTGAACTAGCGGAACGGCCGGTCGGCAGTCCGGTCACCACCACCCCCGCCGCCCCCGAGGTAACGACTCTGTTGCCTCGGGGGCGGTGTCTATTGACGCCCCCTTCGTCCTGGGCTTACCTTCCTCCCACCCAATAGGAAAGTTTCCTAACAGTGATCACCGGGTTGGACTTCCCGCCCAGGTCACTGGGAAGCTGGGCAGTTGGAAAGGCAGGTGTCGACCCCCATGGCAGGAACCGCCGGTACGCCGGGCACCCCGCGCGTCCTGCGCGCCATGAACGACCGCGCCGCACTGGACCTGCTGCTGGAGCACGGCCCGCTGTCGCGCACCCGGATCGGAAAGCTCACCGGCCTCTCCAAGCCCACCGCCTCCCAGCTGCTGGCCCGCCTGGAGTCGGCCGGACTGGTTCGGGCCACCGGCACCAGCGAGGGCCGGCCGGGCCCCAACGCCCAGCTGTACTCGGTCAACCCGGCCGCCGCGTACGCCGCGGGCATCGACGTCAACCCCGGCCGCATCCGCGCCGCCGTCGCCGACATCACCGGGCGCACGGTGGGCGAGTACGAGCTCCCGACTCCGGGAAGGCGCCCGTCCCAGCCGGTCGTCCGGCAGGTCACCGACGCCCTCGACGGCGCGGTGAAGGCCGCCGGACTGGCCCGGGACGACGTCCACCGGCTGGTCATCGGCACGCCCGGCGCCTTCGACCCCAACACCGGCCGGCTGCGCTACGCCTCCCACCTGCCCGGCTGGCACTCCCCCACGCTGCTCGACGAGCTCGCCGCGGCACTGCCGATGCCGGTCGAGTACGAGAACGACGTGAACCTCGTCGCGATAGCCGAGCAGCGGCTGGGCGCGGCCCGGGGCCACGCGGACTTCGTGCTCCTGTGGAACGAGGAGGGCCTCGGCGCCGCCCTGGTCCTCGGCGGACGGCTGCACCGCGGCTGGACCGGCGGCGCCGGCGAGGTCGGCTTCCTGCCGGTGCCCGGCGCGCCCCTGGTGCGCCAGGTGGCCAAGGCCAACAGCGGCGGTTACCAGGAGCTGGCCGGTTCGCAGGCCGTGCCCCGGCTGGCCCGGGAGCTCGGCATCGAGGACCTGCCGACGGGCCCGCACGCCGAGGCCGCCGCCGAACTCGTGGCCCGCGCCGCCGACCACACCACCGGACCCCAGCGCGAGCTGCTGCGCACGTACGCCACCCGGCTCGCCACCGGTCTCGCCTCCCTCGTCTCCGTCCTCGACCCCGAACTCGTCGTCCTCAGCGGTTCCGCCCTCACCTCCGGCGGCGAGGTGCTGCGCGCCCTCGTCCAGGCCGAACTGGAGGAGCTGGCGGCACCCCGCCCGCGCCTCGTCGTCGGCGACGTCCGTGAACACCCCGTGCTGCGCGGCGCGTTGGAGAGCGCCCTCGCGGCCACCCGCGACGAGGTCTTCGACACCTCGCGCTGAGCCCCGTACCGCCCCTTCTTTCTCACCCACCCCGTCCCTGGGAGACCTCGCCATGCCCTCAGCCATACCCGAAGTCGCCCGAAAAGCGGCTTTTGCCGTCACCGCCTCCGCCGTCCTGCTCACCACCGCCTGTACCGGCCAGTCGAGTTCGGGTGCCGACGACGACGCCTCCAAGGACACCACCATCAACTTCTGGCACGCCTGGAGCGCACCGAACGAGGTGGCCGGGGTCAAGGCGCTGATCGCCGGCTTCGAGAAGGTCCACCCCAACATCCATGTGAACGTCGTCGACAACATGACCGACGACAAGATCAACCAGGCGCTGCGCACCGGCGGCGACAAGGCCCCCGACGTCATCTCCTCCTTCACCACCAACAATGTCGGCAAGTTCTGCTCGTCGGGCGCCCTGGTCGATCTGAACCCGTTCTTCAAGAAGTCGGACATCGACCCGCAGACGACCTTCCCGAAGCCGATGAACGAGTACACCCAGTTCGACGGCAACCGCTGCTCGGTGCCGCTGCTGGGCGACGCGTACGGGCTCTACTACAACAAGACGGCGTTCAAGAAGGCCGGGATCGCCGGTCCGCCGAAGACCTGGTCCGAATTCGAGGCGGACGCGAAGAAGCTGACGATCGCCCAGGGCGACAGCTACAAACAGCTGGGATTCATGCCGGACTACCACGGCTGGGAATCCACCACCGAGCACTACTTCGCCCAGTTCTCACCGACGTACTTCGACAGCAGCGGAAAGTCGAGCCTCGCCGAGGACCCGGCGTTCGAGGCCGGTTTCAAGCTCCAGAAGAAGCTCGTCGACGAACTCGGCGGCTTCCAGAAGCTGGAGAAGTTCCGCGCCACGCTCGGCGACGAATGGGGCGCCAAGCACCCCTTCCACACCGGCCAGGTCGCCATGCAGCTCGACGGCGAGTGGCGCCTCGGCATGGCCGAGGAGGCCAAGCCGAAGTTCGAGATCGGCGTCGCGCCGCTGCCCGTCCCCGACGACCATGCCGCCCAGTACGGCAAGGGCTACATCACCGGCACCATCGCGGGCATCGCCGCCACCAGCAAGAAGCAGAACGCGGCCTGGGAGCTGGTGAAGTACATGACCACCGACACGGACGCGGTGGTGGGCTTCTCCAACGCCATCCACAACGTGCCGTCCACGCTGGCCGCGCTGAAGTCTCCGAAGCTGAAGTACGACCCGCGGTTCAAGACGTTCCTGGACATCGCCGCGAACCCGAATTCCACCACGACTCCCGCCTCGATCAACGGCGGTGTGTACCTGGTGACGATCCAGCAGTTCGGTTACGACTACGAGAGCGGAAAGGTCAAGGATCTCAAGGCCGGCCTGGCAAGCACGGCCCAGCAGATCGACACGGACATCGCGCAGGCGAAGTAGCACAGCGATGAGCACGGTAACCCTCGCGTCGAAGCGCCGCCGGGCGGCGCTTCGGACGGCTGCCTTCATGTCGCCCTGGCTGATCGGCTTCGCGGTGTTCTTCGCGTACCCGCTGATCTCGACGGTGTATTTCTCGTTCATGCACTACGACGGCTTCAAGCCGCCGACGTGGAGCGGAACGAAGAACTGGACGTACGTCTTCGAGCACTATCCCCTCTTCTGGCCCGCCCTGCGCAACACGCTGTGGCTGGTCCTCGTGACGGTCACCCTCCGGGTCGTCTTCGGACTCGGCGTCGGCCTGCTCATCACCAAGATCAAGACGGGTACGGGCGTCTTCCGCACCCTCTTCTACCTGCCCTACCTCACCCCGCCGGTCGCGGCCACGATGGCCTTCGCCTTCCTCCTCAACCCCGGTACGGGCCCGGTCAACTCCCTCCTGGAGAAGACCGGCATCCCGGCCCCGGGCTGGTTCAACGACCCGGCCTGGTCCAAGCCCGCCCTCACCCTGCTGGCCCTGTGGGGCGTCGGCGACCTGATGGTCATCTTCATGGCCGCCCTGCTGGACGTGCCGACGGAGCAGTACGAGGCGGCCGAGCTGGACGGGGCGTCGGCCTGGCAGCGCTTCCGGTACGTCACGGTGCCGAACATCTCCCCCATCGTGATGTTCGCCGTCGTCACCGGGGTGATCCAGACGATGCAGTACTACACACAGCCACTGATCGCGGGGAAGGTCGCCTCCGGCGTGATCCAGGGCGCGGGCACCCAGTTCGAGCCCGGCTATCCGGACAAGTCCACGCTCACCCTCCCCCAGCTCGTCTACAACCTCGGCTTCCAGCGCTTCGACTACGGCTCCGCGTGCGTCGTCGCCCTCGTCCTCTTCGCCCTGTCGATGGCGTTCACCGCGCTCCTGATGCGGCGCCGGGGCGGTCTCATCCAGGCAGGTGACTGACCATGACCCAAGTACTGGACAAGCCGGTGGAGTTGCGCGCCCCGGTGTCCCAGGCCGAGCGCACCGCCCGGCGCAGGGCGCTCCTGGAGTGGATAGCGGTCCACTCCCTCGGAGTCGCGGCCGCCCTCTTCTTCACGCTGCCCTTCGTGTTCGTGTTCCTGACGTCGCTGATGAGCGACAGCCAGGCCCTGAGCCGGGACCTGATCCCGCACACCTGGGAGTGGGGGAACTACAGGAAGGTGTTCGACACCCCCGGCTTCCTCACCTGGTGGAAGAACACGCTGGTCTACGCCGGCCTGGGCACCGTCCTGACCGTCGTGTCGTCGGTCCCGGTGGCGTACGCGCTCGCCAAGTTCCGCTTCCGGGGCCGGAACGTGTCACTCATGCTGGTGATCTCGATGATGATGCTGCCACCGCAAGTGATCATCATCCCGATGTATCTGTTCTGGGCGAAGCAGCTCGATCTGTCCGGAACGCTGTGGCCGCTGATGATCCCGATGGCGTTCGGCGACGCGTTCTCCATCTTCCTGCTGCGCCAGTTCCTGATGACCATCCCGAACGAGTACCTGGATGCGGCCAGGGTGGACGGCTGCGGCGAGCTGCGGACTTTGCTGAAGGTCGTCCTGCCCATGGCGAAGCCTGGCATCGCGGCCGTCGCGCTCTTCCAGTTCTTCTGCGCCTGGAACGACTACTTCGGCCCGCAGATCTACGCGTCCGAGAACCCGGGTGCCTGGACCCTGAGCTACGGCCTGGAGTCCTTCAAGGGCGCGCACCACACCGACTGGAACCTCACCATGGCCGCGACCGTACTGGTCATGGCCCCCGTGATCCTCGTGTTCTTCTTCGCCCAGAAGGCGTTCGTCGAGGGCGTCACGCTCACCGGAGTGAAGGGTTGAACCGTTCATGAAACTCACCGTGGTCGGCGGAGGCTCGACCTACACGCCCGAACTCGTCGACGGCTTCGCCCGGCTCAGGGACACCCTGCCCATCGAGGAACTGGTCCTCGTCGACCCGGCCGCCGAACGCCTGGAACTGGTCGGCGGGCTCGCCCGGCGCATCTTCGCCAAGCAGGGCCACAGCGGACGGATCGTCACCACCTCCGACCTGGACGCGGGCGTCGACGGCGCCGACGCGGTCCTGCTCCAGCTCCGCGTCGGCGGGCAGGCCGCCCGTGAACAGGACGAGACCTGGCCCCTGGAGTGCGGCTGCATCGGCCAGGAGACGACCGGCGCGGGCGGCCTGGCCAAGGCGCTGCGGACGGTGCCCGTCGTCCTCGACATCGCCGAGCGGGTCCGCCGTACCAACCCGAACGCGTGGATCATCGACTTCACCAACCCGGTGGGGATCGTGACCCGCGCGCTGCTCGGGGCCGGACACCGGGCGGTCGGGCTGTGCAACGTGGCGATCGGCTTCCAGCGGAAGTTCGCGGCCCTGCTGGGCGTGGCACCGTCCGACGTCCACCTGGACCACGTCGGCCTCAACCACCTCACCTGGGAGACAGGCGTACGACTGGGCGGCCCCGAGGACGCGAACGTCCTGCCGAAGCTGCTGGCCGAGCACGGCGACGCCGTCGCGGACGACGTGCGGCTGCCCCGCCCGCTCCTGGACCGCCTGGGTGTGGTCCCGTCGTACTACCTGCGCTACTACTACGCGCACGACGCGGTGGTGCGGGAGCTGCGCACCAAGCCCTCCCGGGCGGCGGAAGTGGCCGCCATGGAACGCGAACTGCTGCGGATGTACGGCGACCCGGCCCTGGACGAGAAGCCGGAGCTGCTCGCCAAGCGGGGCGGCGCCTACTACTCGGAGGCCGCCGTGGACCTGGCCGCGTCGCTGCTGGGCGGCGGAGGCAGCCCGTACCAGGTGGTGAACGCGTACAACCGGGGAACGCTGCCGTTCCTGCCGGACGACGCGGTGATCGAGGTGCAGGCGGCGGTCGGCCCCAAGGGGCCCGTCCCGCTGCCGGTGCCCGCGGTGGACCCCCTGTTCGCGGGCCTGGTGGCGAACGTGACCGCGTACGAGGAGCTGGCCCTGGAGGCGGCGCTGCGCGGCGGGCGGGACCGGGTGTTCCGGGCCCTGCTGTCCCACCCCCTGATCGGCCAGTACGAGTACGCCGAGGCCCTGACCGACCGACTGATCGCGCACAACCGGGAGCACCTCGCGTGGGCCTGACCGCAAGCGTCCTCGCCGTCGACGCGGGCAACAGCAAGACCGACGTCGCGGTGCTGGCGAGGGACGGAGAGGTTCTGGCCACGGTCCGGGGCGGCGGGTTCCGGCCGCCGGCGGTGGGCGTGGAGACGGCGGTGGACGAGCTGGCGACGGCGGTCGCGCGGGCGTACGCCGCCGCCGGTGTCACCTCCGTCTCCCATGTCTCCGCGTGTCTGGCGAACGCCGATCTGCCGGTGGAGGAGGAGCAGTTGGCGGCCGCCCTGCACGCGCGCGGCTGGGGCGCGTCGGTGGAGGTCCGCAACGACACGTTCGCGATCCTGCGGGCGGGCGTGGCCGAGCCGCGCGGCGTGGCGGTGGTCTGCGGCGCGGGCATCAACTGCGTCGGCATGCGCCCCGACGGGCGGACCGCCCGCTTCCCGGCGCTCGGCCGTGTCTCCGGTGACTGGGGCGGTGGCTGGGGGCTGGCCGAGGAGGCCCTGTGGCACGCGGCCCGCGCGGAGGACGGGCGCGGGGTGCCGACGGAACTGGCGCGCGCCCTCCCGGCCCACTTCGGCCTGGACTCCATGTACGCGCTCATCGAGGCCCTGCACCTGGAACACGTCGAGCACGCCCGCCGCCACGAGTTGACGCCGGTGCTCTTCGAGACGGCGGCACGGGGGGACGCGGTCGCACGCTCGGTCGTCGACCGGCTGGCCGAGGAGGTGGTGGTCATGGCCACGGTGGCACTGTCCCGCCTGGAACTCCTGGACGAGGAGACCCCGGTGCTGCTGGGCGGCGGCGTCCTCACCGCCGGGCACCCCCAACTCGACGACGGCGTCCGGGACCTGCTGGCGGCGCGGGCGCCGAAGGCGGTGGTGCGCGTGGTGACGGCGAGCCCGGTGCTGGGGGCGGCGCTGCTGGGGCTGGACCGGGTGGGCGCGGGTGAGGCCGCGCAGGAGCGGGCGCGGGCCCACTGGGAGTCCTGAGCAACACGGCGGGAACGCGGGAACCGAACAGATTCCCGCAGCGTATTCATGGGCAGGGGGTGGTGCAGACACCGCACCGCGCCGCAAGTCGACTGGACTGCGATCCGATCAAGATCCAGTGAAGGCCGGTGCGGAATGTCAGTCCGGGCAGCGATACTGGCGGCGAACGATGACCATGGGGGAGGTCAAGAGTGACACACCCGCCGAAGAGCAGCGCGGCACCACCACCAGGACGGGAAGCCGGCGTGCCCAGCATGCCCGCGATTCCGGCCCAGCCCGGAGCCGCCGCGCCCGCCGGCCGGCCGGCCCAGCCGCGCCGTACCGCGTTCGCGGAGGGCGCCGACCGGCTGCGCGCCGCGGCGACCACCGAGCCCGGCCGGCTGCGCATCATCGGTGCCGTACTGGCCCTTCTGGTCGTCGCGTTCGGCGCGGTCACCGTCTGGCAGACGACCGACCGCGCGGCCGCCGCCGACGACGTGCTGCACAGCAGCCAGCCGCTCAGCTCGGACGCGGCCGACATCTACCGCTCCCTGGCGGACGCCAACACGGCCGCGTCCAGCGGCTTCCTGGCGGGTGGTCAGGAGACGGACACCTCCCGCGACCGGTACGAGTCGGACATCAGGAAGGCCGCCGAGAAGCTCGTCACGGCAGCCGCCGCCTCCGACCCGGGCTCGCCCTCCGAGGCGGCCATATCCAAGCTCAACAAGCTGCTCCCGGAGTACAAGGGCCTGGTCGAGCGGGCCCGCACCTACAACCGGCAGGGCTACCCCGTCGGCGGCGCCTACCTGCGCTACGCCAACGACAAGATGCAGCACGACATGCTCCCGGCGGCGCAGGAGCTCTACACGAAGGAGAACCAGCGGCTGGAGTCCGACTACGCGGACGCCACGCCCTACCCGTGGGCGGCGATCGCCCTGGGCGTCCTCGTGCTCGCCGCGCTCGCCTGGGCCCAGCACCGCAACTACCGGCGCACCAACCGCGTGCTGAACCACGGCCTGATCGCCGCCACGGCCACCGCGACGGTGGCGCTGCTCTGGCTGGTCGTCGGCCACGGCGTCGCCCGCGCGGGCCTGAACGACTCCTACGACCACGGCGTCCTCTCGCTGAACGTGCTGCACGACGCCCGCATCGCCTCCCTCAAGGCCCGGGGCAACGAGAACCTGAGCCTGGTGGCCCGCGGCGCCGAGACCATCAAGGTCGGCGAGCAGTCGTACGACGCGTACTACTACGCCTTCGACACGGACATGGCCAACCTCGGCAAGGGTCTGACCGAGGCGGCGAAGCTCGCCGACGACCAGGCAGGCAGCAAACCGGTCGAGGCGGCCGAGGGCAACATGGCGGTGTGGAAGAAGCGCCACGCGTCGGCCCGTACCGAGGACGAGCTCGGCAACTACCAGCAGGCGCTGGACAAGGTGATCGGCGCCAAGGGCGCGACCGGTGAGTGCTTCGACAGCGTCGACGACAACCTGAAGCACGCCATCGGGCACGAGCAGGCCGAGTTCAGGCAGTCGGCCGGGGACGGCCGGGACGCGATGACCGGGCTGCCCATCGGTGCCGCCGCCCTCGGCGTCCTGGGCGCGGCGGCCGCACTGTTCGGCATCGGCCGCAGGCTTTCGGAGTACCGGTGAAAGGGGGCGTGAAGATGAACGCGGAACGTGTGCGGGCCTCCCTGCGCGGCTGGGGCGGAGTGGGCGCGATGGCGGCCGTCTGCGCCCTGGCGCTGGCGTTCGTCCTGCTGCTGCCGCTGACCCAGACCCACGGCGACGGGGACGGCGGCGCGGGCCTCGGCGGCCAGGGTGTCGCCACCGGCAGCCAGGCGCGGGCGGAGCACTGCAAGGATTCCGAGGCGCAGAACCAGACGCTCCCCCCGTCGGGCGCGGACGGCCACACGATCGACGCCATCAAGGCCCGCACCGGCGCGAAGCGGAAGCTGATCGTCGGTGTCGACCAGAACAGCTACCGCTGGGGCTACCGCAACCCGAACAACAAGGACGCCGAGCTGGAGGGCTTCGACATCGACCTGGTCCGCCAGATCGCCAAGGACATCCTCGGCGACGCGAAGGCGGTCCAGTTCAAGGCCATCCCCACCAGCCAGCGCATCCCGGCGCTCCAGAACCACCAGGTCGACATGGTCGTCCGCACCATGACCATCAACTGCGACCGCCTGAAGCAGGTCGCCTTCTCCGCCCCGTACTTCAAGACCGGCCAGACGGTGCTGGCGCCCACGTCGTCGACGATCAAGGACTACAAGACGCTGGCGGGCAAGAAGGTGTGCACGGCGACGGGTTCCACCGCGTTCGACAAGCTGGACGCGGACCAGAAGGCCGGCCGGCTGCCCGCGTCCACCGACTTCCGCGACCACACCGTCCCCAACCAGCTCGACTGCCTGGTGCGACTCCAGCTCGGCGAGGTCGACGCCGTGGTCACCGACGGCGCGCTCGCCGCGAGCCAGGCCGCCCAGGACCCGACGGTCGCGCTGAAGGGCCCCGCCCTCACCACCGAGTACTACGGCGTGGCGATGAGGAGCGACGCGGACGATCTGGTACGCCGGGTCAATCAGATCCTGGTGGACTACCGCGCGAGCGGCTGGCAGGCGTCGTACGACCGGTGGCTGTCGGCGACACTGGGCACGGACTCGACACCGTCGAAGCCGCCCGCGCCGCAGTACCTGCGCAAGAGCTGACCAGGCGTCGGCCGGGTGATCTTCGGGCAGACCTTCAACCAAGACAGCAGCGAGAGGTGATCGATGGGCGTCACGGACCCCGCCGGGCCGGTGATGGACCGGGACGAGGTGGACCGTGCGCTGGCGCGGCTCGGCGCGGAGCACGAGGCGATCGAGAGCTCGCTCCTCGCCCTGCAGGACCACGCGGGCCGCAGACTCCTGGAGGGCGCCGAGCTCACCGGTACCACCAAGGAGCGCTGGGCGGCCGCGGAGGCCTCGATCACGCTGCTGTGGACGTACTTCGACACGTACACGGCCGCGCTGCGCAGTGCCCGGGAGATCCGCGCCCGGCGCCGCTGGTCCAGCCGCGAGGACCTGGTCGAACTGACCGAGCTGCTGCGCGGCGAGTCCATCACGGTCGCGGGCAGCGCCACGGCGACCGCGAACGCGCCGACGCTGCTGTCCGCGGCGGGCCGGCTCAGCCAGCAGTTCACGCTGGCGGCGCTCGTGGAGCGGATGAACGAGCTGTACGCGAGCTCGCTGGACATGGTCGTGGCCGCCGACGCGGTGTGGTCGGCGCTGCCCGCCCGCATCGATTTACTGGCCGCGGAGCTCCAGCGCACCCGCAAGCTCGCGCACTCCGTCGGCGTGCGTCCCGGCGAGCACCCGTCCGGCGACGACCTGGAGCGCATCACGCGCACGCTGACGAAGCTGCGCGAGGAGGTCGTCTCCGACCCGCTCGCCTACTGGGTGCCGGCCGAGGGCAGTTCGGCGCCCGGCGGCGGCCGGCCGGACACCATGGTGTACGACCGTGAGGCGCGCGCCCTGGAGGACGTGCGGCGGGAGATCGACGCCGTGCTGACGGTCCGGCAGGACGCGGAGCAGCGGCTGGTGAGGCTGCGGGACGTGCTCTCCCGCGCGGACCGCACGCTCGCCGAGGCGCGCACCGCGCGCGGCGAGGTCCTGGCGAAGATCGCCGCCACGGAGGTGCCGGTCGTCAGCGGCCCGCCGACCGCGCTGCAGGAGCAGCTGGCGACGGCCGCCGAGTACCGCAGACAGGCCCAGTGGCACCGGCTGTCCCCGCTCCTGGAGTCCCTGGAGCAGAAGGCGGAGGACGAACTGCTGCGCGCCCGCGAGTCGTTGACCGCGGTCACCGCGCCGCTGGCGGTCCGCGCCGAGCTGCGCGGCCGCCTCGACGCGTACAAGGCGAAGGTGGCCCGGCACGGGCTCGCGGAGGACCGGTTCCTCATCGAGCGGTACGACGCGGCGCGCCGCATGCTGTGGAGCGCGCCGTGCGACCTGCGCGTCGCCGAACAGGCCGTCCTGCGCTATCAGCAGGCGGCGGCCGAACTGCTGGGTGCCCCGCGGGTGCCGGAGCAGGGCGGGCCTCAGGACCGGAGGGGGGAGTAGCCAGCCATGAGTCAGGCAGGGCAGACGTGTCAGCGGCCGGGCTGCGAGGGTACGTACGAGGACGTGGGCGGCGGTGAGCTGTACTGCGACACCTGCGGTCTGGCCCCGGTCGTCTCGGCGAAGGGGATGGTGGGCTCGCCGCCCACCGGGATCGCCAGTGGCGGCAAGGGCGAGTCGGGCAGCGCCAGTTCGCGTTCCAGCGGCCGCAGTTCGCGTACGTCGTCGGAGTCGTCGAAGTCGCGGCGCTCGGTGTCGGGGCGGCTCTCGCGCTCGGTGTCGGGGAAGTCCACCGGCCGCTCGGTGTCGGTGCGCAGCTCGGGTTCCGCCTCCGGGACATCCGGGCGCGCCCGGCTGGGCGCCGGGCTGGTGACGGTGCCCCAGGTGCCGCGGCCCGACCCGCGCGCGATGGTGCTGGAGAACCCCGAGGTGCCGGAGCGCAAGCGGTTCTGCTCGCGCTCCGACTGCGGGGCGCCGGTGGGGCGGGCGCGGGGTGAGCTGGAGGGCCGTACGGAGGGCTTCTGCACCAAGTGCGGCAACCCGTACTCGTTCGTCCCGAAGCTCAAGGGCGGCGACATCGTGCACGGCCAGTACGAGGTCGTGGGCTGTCTGGCGCACGGCGGCCTGGGCTGGATCTACCTCGCGGTGGACCGGGCGGTCTCCGACCGCTGGGTCGTGCTCAAGGGCCTGCTGGACACGGGCGACCAGGACGCGATGGAGGCGGCGATCTCCGAGCGGCGCTTCCTCGCGGAGATCGAGCACGCCAACATCGTGCGGATCTACAACTTCGTGGAGCACCTCGACCAGCGCACCGGCTCGCTCGACGGCTACATCGTCATGGAGTACGTCGGCGGCAAGTCGCTGAAGGAGATCGCCAACGCGCGCCGCAACCCGGACGGCCGGCGCGATCCGCTGCCGGTGGAGCAGGCGTGTGCCTATGGCATCGAGGCTCTTGAGGCGCTCGGTCACCTGCACAGCCGCAATCTGCTGTACTGCGACTTCAAGGTCGACAACGCGATCCAGACCGAGGACCAGCTCAAGCTGATCGACATGGGCGCGGTGCGCAGGATGGACGACGACGAGTCGGCCATCTACGGCACGGTCGGCTACCAGGCGCCGGAGGTCGCGGAGGTCGGCCCGTCGGTGGCGAGCGACCTCTACACGGTCGGCCGCACCCTCGCCGTCCTGACCTTCGACTTCCAGGGCTACACGAACGTCTTCGTGGATTCCCTGCCCGACCCCGACAACATCGAGGTCTTCCGCCAGTACGAGTCCTTCTACCGGCTGCTGGTCCGCGCCACCGACCCCGACCCGGCGCGCCGGTTCGCCTCCGCGCAGGAGATGGCCGAGCAGCTGACGGGCGTGCTGCGGGAGGTCGTGTCCCTGCAGACGGGACGGGCGCGGCCGGCGCTGTCGACGCTGTTCGGTCCCGAACTCAGGGTCACCGACACGGAGTTGTTCCCGAAGCTGGCCGAGGACGTGTCGCGGCTGGGGGTGAGAGAGGTGCGGTCCGGGAAGCAGCCGGCCCCCTCGGCCCCTGCCCCGGCGTCCCCGAACGGCGTCCCCGGCCTGGTCAAGCAGGTCGCCACCCCGGCCGCCGCCCTCGCGCTGCCCGTACCGCTCGTCGACCCGACGGACCCCAACGCCGGTTTCCTGGCCGGTCTGATGACGTCCGCGCCGGGCGAGCTGATCGGCGCGCTCGCCGCGGCTCCGCAGCAGACCGTCGAGACGCGGCTGCGGCAGGTCCGTGCCCGGCTGGAGAACGGCGACTCCGAGGCCGCGCTGATGTCCCTGGCCAAGCTGGAGGACGAACGGCCCGACGACTGGCGGGTGGTGTGGTACCGGGGCGTGGCCTCGCTGGTGACCGGCGACTTCGAGGGCGCCGCGGTGGCCTTCGACGCGATCTACGACGCCTTCCCCGGCGAGGCCGCGCCCAAGCTGGCGCTCGGCCTGTGCGCGGAGGTGCTCGGCCAGCTGGACAACGCCGCGGAGTACGACCGCCTGGTGTGGTCGACCGACCCGAGCTTTGTGAGCGCGGCGTTCGGGCTGGCCCGCGTCCAGCTCGCGGCGGGCGATCGCCGTGGTGCCGTACGGACGCTGGAGTCGGTCCCGGAGTCCTCCATCCATTACACGGCCGCACGTGTGGCCGCCGTGCGGGCGCGGCTGCGGCAGCGCACGGCGACCGCGGGGGACGTACCGTTCCTGGACGACCTGTCCGCCGCCGCCGGGCAGGTCGAGGCCCTCGACGCGTACGGTCTGGACCCGGCACGGCGCGAGCAGTTGTCGGCGGAGGTGCTCGGCAGCGCGCTCGACTGGATACTCTCCGGTGGCCAGGGCGCACAGCCCGCCGCCGGCGGACGGGTGCTGCTCGGCAGCGGCCTGGACGAGCGGGGCCTCCGCTTCGGTCTGGAGCGCTCGTACCGCACGCTGGCCCGGCTCGCGCCCGGCGGCGAGGAAAGGATCGACCTGGTGGAACGGGCCAACCGTTACCGCCCCCGGACGTGGGTGTAGTTGATGTCGCAGATGCCCCAGCAGGCCGCACCGTCGAAGTGCCCGAGCTGCGCCGAGCCGCTTGATCCGGATGACCGTTTCTGCGGCGCGTGCGGGTACGACCTGTCGGTGGTGCCCGCCGCGCCGCAGGACCACCCGACGCTCACGATGAACGGCGCCGGCTCGATCGGGCAGGGCCCGGACTGGCCCGTCGCGCACGAGCCGCGCGGCTCCGACACTCCGTCGGCGGTGCATCTGCCGGCGGACCTCCCGGGGGCCGACTCGGGCAGCTCTGCGCTGCCGCCTCCGTCGGGCTCCCCCGTCTCCCCGGCCTCGGGCGTACGGTTCGACCGGCCGCCGGAGCCGGAGGAGTATCCGCTGCAGGCGCCGGACCCACGGGTGGCGGCCGACCACGCGGCGGCCGAGGAGGCGGAGCCGAGCAAGGTCTGCGTGGCGTGCCGGGCCGGCCGGGTCGACAGCGACGGCTACTGCGAGAACTGCGGGCACGCGCAGCCACGCGAACGCGACCACATGGAGCAGGAGTCCGGCCCGGTCGCCGCGGTCAGCGACCGCGGGCTGCGCCACCACCGCAACGAGGACGCGTTCGTCGTCGGCCACACCTCGCTGCCCGACGGCTCGCCCGCGGCCGTGGCGATCGTCTGCGACGGCGTGTCCTCGGCGACCCGCCCCGACGACGCCTCGCTCGCCGCGTCGCAGGCGGCCGGCGAGTCGCTGCTGGCCGCCCTGCCGCGCGGCACGCATCCGCAGCAGGCGATGCACGAGGCGATCGTCGCGGCCTCACACGCCGTCAACGCGCTGGCGGAGGAGCCCGAGACGGCACGCGAGCACGCCCCGCACCAGAACGCCCCGGCCTGCACGATCGTCGGCGCGGTGGTGGCCTCCGGGCTGCTGGTCGTCGGCTGGGTCGGCGACAGCCGCGCCTACTGGGTGCCGGTGGACCGCAGTTCGCCCCCGGCCCGGCTCACCGAGGACGACTCCTGGGCCGCGCAGATGGTGGCCGCGGGTCTGATGAGCGAGGCGGAGGCGTACGCCGACGAGCGCGCCCACGCGATCACCGGCTGGCTGGGAGCGGACGCCTACGAACTGGAGCCGCACACCACCGCCTTCAAGCCGGACCGGGCGGGCGTGGTCGTGGTCTGCACGGACGGCCTGTGGAACTACGCGGAGACGGCGGAGGAGATGTCCGAGGCCGTCCCGGCGGACGCCGCCACCCGGCCGCTGCACAGCGCCCGGGTCCTGGTGGGCCACGCGCTCGACGGCGGGGGCCACGACAACGTAACAGTGGCCGTCGTCCCGTTCCCGGCCCCGCCGCAGGGGGCAGGATCGGCCTGAGGCCGCATACGGACGCAACAGCCGCATACGGGGAACCCTGAGCGGACCGGAGGGGACCGGTCCGCATACAGTCGTCACCCACGCAACCCGTGGGTTCAGAGGGGGATTCAGAGCAGTCATGGCCAATTTCTCGAAATCGAACGTGCCGCAGTTCTCGGTGGACGTGTACCAGAACGAGTACCTGCCGGAGGGCGGCCGCGAGGTCAACGCGATCGTCACCGTGACGTCGACGGGTGGCGGCACCATCGGGAGCGCGGTCGGCGCGCCGCACCTGTACTCGTCCGGGCAGGGTCCGTCCGCGGCCGTGGCGATCATGGTGGACTGCTCGGGATCGATGGACTACCCGCCGACCAAGATGCGCAACGCCCGCGACGCCACGGCCGCCGCGATCGACACCCTGCGCGACGGTGTGCACTTCGCGGTGATCGGCGGCACCCATGTCGCCAAGGAGGTCTACCCGGGCAACGGACGCCTCGCGGTCGCCGACGCCACCACCCGCGAACAGGCCAAGCAGGCACTGCGCAAGCTCAGCGCCGGCGGCGGTACGGCCATCGGCACCTGGCTGCGGCTCGCCGACCGCCTGCTGTCCTCGGCGGACGTCGCGATCCGGCACGGCATCCTGCTCACCGACGGCCGCAACGAGCACGAGTCGCCCGAGGACCTGCGCGCCGCGCTCGACTCGTGCGCCGGCCGCTTCACCTGTGACGCCCGCGGCGTGGGCACCGACTGGGAAGTGAAAGAAGTCACAGCAATCGCCTCCGCCCTGCTCGGCACCGCCGACATCGTCGCCGACCCGACGGGCCTCGCAGCAGACTTCACGGGGATGATGGAGACGGCGATGGGCAAGGAGGTCGCGGACGTGGCCCTCCGGGTATGGACGCCGGTGGGCACGACCATCAAGTTCGTCAAGCAGGTCGCACCGAGGGTCGAGGAGTTGACCGACCGCCGCACGGAGGCGGGCCCGCGCGCGGGTGACTACCCCACCGGTTCCTGGGGAGACGAGTCCCGTGACTACCACGTCTGCGTCGAGGTCCCCTCGGCCGGCCTCGGCCAGGAGATGCTGGCCGCCCGGGTCTCCCTGGTCGTCCCGCAGCCTGGGGGAAGCGCGCAGAACCTCGGCGCCCAGGGCCTCGTACGGGCCGTGTGGACCGACGACATGACAGCCTCCACCTCGATCAACCCGCAGGTCGCCCACTACACCGGCCAGGCCGAACTGGCGCAGGCCATCCAGCAGGGGCTGGATCTCCGCAAAGCGGGCGATATGGACGGAGCAACGGCCAAACTGGGCAGGGCCGTTCAGCTGGCGAGCGTCTCCGGGAACGCCGATACTGCGAAACTGCTTGCGAAGGTGGTGGACGTGGTCGACGCCGCGACGGGTACTGTGCGACTGAAGGCGAAGGTTGCCGAGGCCGACGAGATGACCCTCGAGACACGGTCCACAAAGACTGTTCGTGTAAAGAAGTGACCCAGAGACACCCTGACAGACCCTGACAGAGAGGGGGAGGCGCCGACATGCCGACCTGCCCGAACGGACACCAGTCGGGTTCCGACGACTGGTGCGAGGTCTGCGGTCACCGCATGGCCGGTGCCGTACCTCCGCCCCCTCCGCCGCCACCCGCCGGCGGCGGGTACGGGTTCCCGCCGCCGCCTCCGAACTCCGGCGGGCGGCCCGCGGGCCGCCCGAACCTGTCCGGCATGCCGGGTTCGGAGCCGGAGCTCTGCCCGCAGTGCCGCACGCCCCGCGAGGGCGGTGCGCCGTTCTGCGAGGAGTGCCGGTGGAACTTCCTGACGAACACGGCCACCTCGTACACCCCGGCCGCCCCGCGCCAGCCCGCGCCCGGCCAGGGGGCCCCGCGCTTCCAGCCGCCGCCCGGCCAGTCCTACGGCGGCGGTGACGCGTACGAGTACCAGGGCTCGCGCCCCTCGCAGATGAACCGTCCCGCCGAGCCGATCCCGCAGTTCGGCAGCGAGCCGTCCGGGCCCACGCCGTTCGGCGAACGTGCTCAGGGCGGCCCCGGCGGTCCCGGCCCTTCGGGGTTCGGCGGCGGTCAGGGTCCCTCCGGCCCTTCGGGGTACGGCGGCGGTCAGGGTCCCTCCGGCCGGCCGGGCTACGGCGGCGGTCAGGGTCCGGCCGGTGCGCCGCCCTTCGGCCGTGAGCCCTCCGGCCCTCCCGGTGCCCCCGGCGGTTTCGGTGGCGACCCCTCGCGGCCGGTTCCGCCGCCCCCGGGTCCCGGTGCCACCGCCGGCGGCGCTCCGCAGGCCTTCCAGCAGCCCGGCCCGCCCCCGGCCTACCCGCAGGAGACCGGCCGGCCGCCGGCCGGCGGTCCGTCCTTCGGCGGCGGTGACGACGACTGGGTGATCTCCCCGCCGTCCGGCGGCCCGTCCGGCCCCGGCGGCGGTCAGGGTGGTGGCTACGGCTACCCGCAGCCCGGCTCCGTCCAGGCTCCCGGCTCCGCCTTCCCGCAGGCTCCGCGGGGGCCGGTGACCTGGACGGCGACCATCGGCCCGGACCGCGAGTACTTCATGGCGATGATGCACCGCTCGGGTCCCGAGGCCACGGGCCTCAACCTGCCCGCGTACTCGCCCGAGCAGCAGCGCACGCTCACCGGCAACCAGGTCACCATCGGCCGCCGCCGCCACTCCACCGGCGACACCCCCGACATCGACCTGTCGGTGCCGCCGGAGGACCCGGGCGTCTCGCACCAGCACGCGGTCCTGGTCCAGCAGCCGGATGGCAGTTGGGCGGTCGTCGACCAGAACTCGACGAACGGGACCACGGTCAACGGCTCGGAGGAGCCGATCCAGCCCTTCGTGCCGGTACCGCTGCAGGACGGCGACCGGGTGCACGTGGGCGCCTGGACGACGATCACGATCCGGCGCGGCTGAGCGCTCCGCCGGAAGTGCCGCGACGTACCGCGATGTGCCGTGGCTCGTCCGCGGCGCCGTCGCGGCCGGGGCCTGTCCGTCAGTCCGGGAGGGGCCACGCGTACGGCCCCTCCGGGTCGTCCAGCCACGCCCACGCGCGCTCGCCGCTGACCGTGATGCCGTAACGCTCGCGCACCGGCATGCCCTCGCGCTCCCACAGCGCATACACCTCCTGCGGCTCCAGATGCGGGCTGTCCTGGGTCAGGGCCAGCAGGAACCGGAACAGCTCGTGCCCCCGGACCCGGCGCGGCACCCCGGCCAGGGGTGCCTGGTCCGCCTCGGGCCTGCCCTCGCCGCGCAGCGGCACGAAGTAGGCGGGCGTGTGCAGGAAACGACCCTCGGCGTGCCCGGAGTCCCGCACGGACAGCGCGATCAGACCGGTGGACATCGGTGACAGGATCCGGCCGCCGGGGCGGCACTGGGCGAGCCAGGCGCGCGGGACCGAGCGCAGGGTGCAGGTCGCGATGATCCGGTCGAAGGGGGCGCGTTCGGGGACTCCGCGCGCTCCGTCGCCGGTGACGACCACCGGGTGGTACCCGGCGGCCGCCAGGTGCTGCCGGGCCGCCTCGGTGATCTCCGGTTCCAGGTCGATGGTGGTGACGAGGTCGTCGTCACCGAGCCGGTGGGCGAGCAGGGCCGCGTTGTAGCCGGTGCCCGCACCGATCTCCAGGACCCGGTCGCCGTCCTCCACCCGCAGCTCGACGAGCATCAGCGCCATCAGCGAGGGCTGGCTGCTGGAGGAGACCAGCTCACCGTCGCGCACCCGCGTGGCCAGCGGGGCGTCGGCATAGGCGCCGCGCAACCAGCGCTCGCGCTCACCCGGATCGGGGCCCTCGCTCCAGCAGCGCTCGAAGCCGCCCAGGACGCCGATGTAGTAGTACGGCACGAAGAGGTGGCGCGGCACCTGCTCGAAGGCCTCCCGCCACACCGGGTCGCCGGCCCAGGCCCCGCTCGCGTCGATCTCCCGCACCAGCGCCGCCCGCGCCGAGGCGGCGACGTCGTCCAGATCCCTGCCGAGAGCGTGCGCGCCCATGGCTCCACTGTGCGGCGCGGGACGGCGGGAAGCGAATACCGCCGGGGACTGCCGGGTGCTGCCGAGTACCGCCGGGCACCGGTGGTCCTAAGCCTTGAGTCCTGGGTCACCCTGTCTGAGACCATGTACGGGTGAAAGAGATTCGGCGCGGCACGCTTCAGGAGCAGACCTTCTTCGAGCAGGTCGGCGGGGAGGAGACCTTCCGCCGGCTGGTCCACCGTTTCTACGAGGGAGTCGCCGAGGACCCGATCCTGCGGCCGATGTACCCGGAGGAGGACCTGGGCCCCGCCGAGGAGCGGATGGCCCTGTTCCTGATGCAGTACTGGGGCGGCCCGACGACATACAGCGAGAACCGCGGCCACCCCCGCCTGCGCATGCGCCACGCCCCCTTCACCGTCGACCGGGCCGCGCACGACGCCTGGCTGGGACGCATGCGGGTGGCCGTCGAGGAGCTCGGCCTGTCCGAGGAGCACCAGCACACGCTGTGGAACTACCTGACGTACGCGGCGGCCTCGATGGTGAACACCCCGGAGTGAGCGCGGCCCGTTGAACACCGGCTGAGCCCCGGATTCCGGTCGCACGACGCCGGAATCCGGTCACGATCCGGTCAAAGTCGGTTCACAAACGCTTACCCGCGACCGGTGCCCTCTGCCAACATCGCCGGAAGGTCTGGAAGTCCGGACAACACGGGGGCAGGGTGACGGGGTTCGTCCTTTTACGCGCGCGGGCGCACCGCCTGCTGCTCGCCGCCGCACTGCTCAGCGTCCTGCTGACCACAGCGGTCCTCGCAACGCTCACCGCCTACTCTGGCGCGATCGGCGACGCCGCTCTGCGCCACTCCCTGAACGACTCCCGCAACGCCGCCGAGACCGCGCTGATCGTCAAGGCCGAAGTGCCGGCCGGAGGGCGCACGGCCGCCGACGCCGCCGTACGGAAGGGCGCGCGGCGGTCCTTCGACGGGCTGCCGGTGACCGTACGGACCCTGGTGCGGTCGGGGCCGTACGCGCTGCCCCGCGCCCTGCAGCCCCCGGCGGACCGCTCGGGGGACCCGGACCTCACCTTTTTCGCGGCGCTGGACCGGACCCAGGTGCGGCTGGTCTCCGGACGGCTCCCGCGGCTCACTTCCGACGGCGTCGAGGCGGCCCTGCCCCGGACCGCCGCCCAGCGCCTCGGGCTGGAGGCGGGTGACCGGTTCACCGTCGCCGACCGGCTCGGCGGCCCGGCGGTGCGGGTCCGCATCACCGGGCTGTACCGCCCCGCCACCGTCACCGCGCCCTACTGGCAGCTGGACGACGTGCTCGGCCGCGGGATCAAGAAGTCCGACTTCACGACGTACGGCCCGCTGCTCGCCGACCCTTCCGTCCTCACCGGCAAGGCGGTGAGCGCCGGGTCGTCCGCGTGGCTGGCGTCGGCCGACTTCGCCACGCTGACGACCGGACGGATCGGGGCACTGCGCGCGGCGGCCCGCAACGGCAGCGCGGCGCTGCGCAAGCCGGGCGCCCTGAGCGGCGTGACGGCCTCGACCACGTCGCTCCCCGACGTTCTGGACCGTATCGACCGCTCGCTGCTCGTCTCCCGCTCCACACTCCTGATCGTCGCCCTCCAGCTCGTGCTGCTCGCCGGATACGCACTGCTCCTCGTCGCCCGGCTGCTGAGCGCCGAACGCGCGGGCGAGACCCGGCTGCTGCGGGCGCGCGGCGCGTCGCGGGCCCGGATCACGGGCCTCGCCGCCGGGGAGGCGCTGCTGCTCGCGGTGCCCGCGGCCGCGTGCGCGCCACTGCTCGCCGGGCCGCTGACCCGGCTGCTGGCCGGGCGGGGCGCCCTGGCCCGGATCGGGCTGCACCTGGACACCCCGGCGGGCGGCCGGGGCGGGGTGTGGCTGGCGGCGGCGGGGGTGGCCGTGGGGTGCGCGCTGACGGTGACGCTGCCCGTGCTGGCGGGTGACAGGGGGGAGGGAGGCCGGGCACGTGCCGCGTTCCGGACGAGCCGCGCGCGAGCGCTGCCCGCTCCCGTGCGGGCCGGCGCCGACGTCGGTCTGCTGGTGGTGGCCGGGGTGGCGTACTGGCAGCTGAACCGGCAGACCTCCGGCGCCGTCGCCGCGGACAGGTCGGGCACGCTCGGCATCGACCCGCTGCTCGTCGCGGCGCCCGCGCTCGCGCTGCTCGCCGGGACGGTGCTGACGCTGCGGCTGCTGCCGCCGGTGGCGCGGCTCGCGGAGCGGCGGGCGGCGGCCGGACGGGGCCTGCCGGTGGCGCTGGCGGGGTGGCAGTTCAGCCGCCGCCCGATGCGCGGGGCGGGCCCGGTGCTGCTGCTCGTCCTCGCCGTCGCGCTCGGCATGCTGGCGATCGGGCAGGGTGCCTCCTGGGACCGCTCGCAGGAGGACCAGGCGGACTTCCGGGCCGGGGTGCCGGTGCGGGTCCAGGCCGCCGGGGAAGGCGGACTCGGCCGCACCGACACCTACGCGGCCCTCCCCCACGTCCAGGAGGCCGCCCCCGCCGTACGGACCGAGCAGCTGCTCTCCGGCGACCGGACGGCGACCGTGCTGGCCCTGGACACCGCGCACGCGGCAGACGCGGTGCTGATGCGCCGGGACCTGGCGCCGGAGCCGGTGCGGCCGATGCTGGCCCGGCTGACGCCGAAGGGGGCGCCGGCCGGCACCCGGGTGCCCGCGGGCACCGCCCGGCTGCGGCTGACGGCGGGCATCCGCAGCTCCACCGGGCCGGGGACGACGGCCGACGTGACGATGACCCTGGAGGACAGCTACGGGGTCCCGTACGAGCTGCCGCTGGGCCAGTTGCCCGCGGACGGCCGGACGCACGCCCTGTCCCTCGACCTCGCCTCCTCACCCGGCCCGGCGACGCTCACCGGACTGCGGCTCGACATGCCCCAGCCCGCCGAACGGGCCGAGCACCACCGCTTCACCGTCTCGGAGCTGACCGCCACGGACGCCGGCGGAAAGGTGCGACGGCTGGCCCTCCCGGCCTCCTGGACCGCCGCCACGCAGACCGGCGGCAACGCCTCGGCCAACGCCGCCACCGTCCCCACCCGGCCCCAGGTGCGTTCGGCCGCGCCGCTGACCGTCGACTACGGCACGGGATACCTCCCGGAACAGGACGCCTGGACCGTGGCCTCCGTGACGGTCCGGCTGCGGGTGACGCAGCCCGCGGCGCCCGAGGTCACCGCCGTCGCCACCGACCGCTTCCTCACCTCGGCGAGCGCCCGCACCGGGCAGCGCATCGACCTGACGTTCGGCGGCCGGAGCCTGCCGGTGCGGATCGTGCGGTCCGTACGGGCCCTGCCCACCGCCGCCGCCCCGGCGAACTCCGGGGAGCACGACGGCGGGGCCGTACTGGTCGATCTGCGCTCCGTCAACCGGGCGCTTCAGGCGCGGTACGGCGAGAGCGTCACGCCCAACGAGTGGTGGCTGCGGACCGCTCCGGGCGACGCGGCCGCGGTGGCCGCCGCCGTGCGGGCACTGCCGGACGTCGATCCCGGACAGGTCGTGGTGCGGGACGAGATCGCCGCCGAACTGCGCGACGATCCGTTCGGCGCGGGTCCGGAGGCCGCGTTCGCCGCGGCGGCCGTGGTGGCGGCCGCGCTCGCGGCGGTCGGCTTCGCGGTGAGCGCGGCCGGATCCCTGCGGGAGCGGAACGCCGAGTTCGCGGTGTTGCGGGCGCTGGGCGCGCCGCGCCGCCGGCTGGCCCGGATGATCGCCGCCGAGCAGGGTGTCCTGCTCGGCCTGGCCCTGGTGGTGGGCGTCGCCCTGGGCACCGTGCTGACCCGGGCCGTACTCCCGCTGATCGTCCTGACCGCCGAGGCGACCCGGCCGGTGCCGGACCTGCTGGTCGAACTTCCGCCCGGGCGGTTGGCGTTGCTGCTGACGGCCGTGGCGGCCGCTCCGCTGCTCGTCACGGCGGCACTCGCGCTGCGGCGGGCGGATCCCGTGAGCGCGCTGCGGGACCAGGGGGGTGAGTGAGGTGAGACCGGTGACCGTCTCCTGGGTGCGTACCCGGCTGCGGGCCGCGCCCCTCGCCGCGGTCGCGCTGGCCGTGCTGGTGGCGCTGAGCGCGTGTCTGGCCGCCGCGTTCCCGCGCGCGGTCGACCGGTACGAGGACGCGGGGCTGCTGCGGGCCGCACGGCAGGCCCACCCCGACCGCACCACCGTGTGGGTGACCGCCCCACGGCCCGACCCGGTCCTCGCTCCGGACGAACAGGTGCCGTCCCTGCTCCCCGAGTCCCTGCGACGGCGGTACGACCGGCTCCTCACGACCGTCCCACGGCCGCTCGCCGTCGACCGCGCCCAGTCGGCGTACGGCGTGATCACCGGGAACCCCCCGGCGGTGCCCGACGCCTGGATCCCCCGGCCCAGCGGTCTGCCCGCCCGGGTGTCCCTCGTCGCGCAGAGCGGGCTGCCCGAGCACGCGCGGGTGCGCGAGGGACGCCTGCCGCGCGCCTCCGGCCACGTGGACGGGACGACCGCCGAGGTGGAGGCCGCCGTCTCCGCCGACACGGCCGGCAGCCTGCACATCAAGGTGGGTTCGGTCATCCATGTGCCCGGCGTGGTCCGCGCCCCGCTCGCCGTCCACGTCACCGGCATCCTCACCCCGCGCGACCCGGCCGGCGCCTACTGGTCGGCCCAACCCCTGCTGCGCACCCCGAGCCTGGTCAGCCGGCCCTCATCGGGCCTGGAACCCGCGAAGTACTGGCTCGGCGCCCTGCTGCTGCCCCCGGAAGCGGCCCCCGCCATGCTGGGCACGGGCGGCAACCCGACCCGCTACTGGCTGCTGGCCCCCCGCCTGGACCACCTCCACGCCCACGACCTGGGCCGGCTGAAGTCCGCCGTCGCCGCCCTGGAGTCCGGCCCCGGCCTGCAACAGGCCCGCACCTTCACCGGCCCGGGCGCCAATGTGAGCACCGAACTCGACGACTTCCTCACCTCCTTCTCCCAACTGCGTTCGGGCATCGCCCCGCTCGTCGCCGTGGCCGCCTTCGGCACCGGGACGGTCGCCGCGGTCGTCCTCCTCATGGCGGGCGGCCTCGCCGCCGACCGCCGCCGCGGCGAGTTCGCCCTGCTGCGCGCCCGCGGTGCCTCCCTGCGCGGTCTCACCGGCCGGCTGTGCGCCGAGACGGCCATGGTCGCGGTACCCGCCGGCGTGCTCGGCCTCGCGGCCGCGCTGCTCACCGTCCCCGAGGGCCGCGCGTCGTACGCCGTCGCCGCCGCGCTCGCGGTCACCCTCACCGCCTGTGCCGCGCTCCCGCTGCGCGTCGCGCTCGCCCACCGGTCCGTACGGATCACCGGTCCGCGCGAGGACGTGACGACCGTGCGTCCGTCCCGGCGCCGCACGGTCGCGGAGCTGACGCTGCTCCTGCTGGCGGCCGGGGCCGTGGAGGCTCTGCGGAGGCGGGGGACGTCGGGCTCGTCCGCGGACGGCTCCTCGGGGAATCAGCTGGTGTCGGTCGCGCCGGTGCTGGTCGGGGTGATCGCGGCACTGCTGCTGGTCCGCCTGTATCCGCTCCTCCTGCGGCGGCTGGCCCGGCCTGCCGGGCGGCTGCGCGGAGCGGTGGGCCATCTGTCCCTGGCCCGTGCGGGCCGTACCTCGGTCTCGGCGGTGCTGCCCCTGCTGGCGCTGCTGACCGCGCTCACCACCGCCGCGTTCGGCGGCTCCGTCCTGGCGGGTGTCGCCGAGGCCCGCGACCGGGCGGCACTGCTGACGGTCGGCGCCGACGCCCGGGTGGACGCCGACGCGCCACTGCCCTCGGGACTCGCCGACCGGGTCCGGAACGTGTCCGGGGTGGACGGGGTCGCCCCGGTGAGCATCGCGTACCAGGCGAAGCCGCAGGACGGGCAGGATTCGGTGCCGCTCGTGGGTGTGGAGCCCCGCTCGTACGGGGAGCTGGCGGGGCGGACGGGACTGGGCGCCTTCCGGAAGGGGCTGCTGAGCCGTCCGGGGGCCGGGGCTCCGCTGCCCGCCCTGGCCTCCCCGTCCGTCGCGAAGGCGTACGGCACCCGGCGTCCCTTCCTGGTGCGGCTGGATGACGGCAGCTCGGTGACCGTCCGGATCAGGGCCGTACGGTCCCGGACCCCGGCCGTGTCCGGCGTGGACTTCCTCGTCGTGAACCGTGCCGGGCTGGCCTCCGCGGCCGCCCGGCCGACCGCGCTGCTGGTGACGGGGGGCCACGTGGACACGCGGGCGCTGCGCGCGGCGGCGGGAGCCTCGGCCGCCGTCCAAGTACGGGCGGAGCAGCGGGCGCAGTACGCCGACTCGCCACTCCAGTCCGGTGCCGAGCGGATGTACACAGCGGCCGTGGGGGCGGGCGCCGGGTACGCGGTCCTGGCCCTGCTCCTCGCCCTGCTGCGCGCCGCCCCCGAACGCACCGCGCTCCTGGCCCGGCTGCACACGATGGGCCTCACCCGGGCCCAGGGCCGCCGCCTGCTCGTCCTGGAGTCCCTCCCCCAGGCCCTCCTCGCCGCGGCCGGCGGCACCCTGACCGGCTGGGCCGCCATCCGCCTCCTCGCGCCCGGCATCGACCTGACGACCATCGCCGTGGCCTCGGCCGAGACGCCGGTCGGCAGGGCCGAGCTGCACACGGACGCCCTGTCCCTGACGGTGCCGGCGATCACGGTGGTCGTGGTGACGGTGGGGGTGGCGGGGGCGCAGGCGTGGTGGACCGGGAGACGGGGGTCGGTGCGGGAGCTCAGGGCCGGGGATGCGCGATGAACCGGGGGCTCGGGCGATCGTCCGGGAGACCCGGGGGGCTTGTCCCACCGTCCGGGAGATTCGAAGGGCTCGGCCCACCGCCCGGAAGACCCGGGGGCCTGTCCCACCGTCCGGGAGATTCGAGGGGCTCGGGCGACCGTCCGGAGGACCCGAGGAGCCCGGGCGACCGTCCGGGAGGCCCGGGGGGCTCGGCCGACCATCCGGGAGATCCGAGGAGCACGGACAACCGCCCGGAAGACCCGGGGGGGCTTGTCCCACCGTCCGGGAGATCCGAGGAGCACGGACAACCGCCCGGAAGACCCGGGGGGGCTTGTCCCACCGCCCGGGAGATCCGAAGGGCTCGGGCGATCGTCCGGAAGACCCGGGAAGCTCGGCCCACCGTCCAGAAGATCCGAGGGGCTTGTCCCACCGTCCGGGAGACCCGATGACGACCCACCCCACCCTTGCCGACCTGGCCAACCGCGCCGCCGAGGCGCGCGACCGCCCGGCCTACGGCCACGACGCCCTGATCACCTGCGACCGTCTCGTCCGCATCTTCTCCACCGCCGGAGTGGAGGTGCAGGCGCTCCAGGGGCTGGACCTCCTGGTCCGCGAGGGTGAGCTGATGGCCCTGGTCGGCGCGTCCGGCAGCGGCAAGTCGACGCTCATGAACATCCTCGCGGGACTCGACACCCCCACGGCCGGCGCGGCCCGGGTCGCCGGCCGGGACCTGCTCACCATGACCGCGAAGGACCGCCTGGCCTACCGCCGCGAGGTCGTCGGCTTCGTCTGGCAGCAGACCGCCCGCAACCTCCTGCCCTACCTGACCGCCGCCCAGAACGTCGCCCTTCCCCTCCAGCTGTCCGGCACCCGTACGTCCCGCCGCGCCAGGTCCGAACGTGCCCTGGCGCTGCTGGAGTTGCTGGAGGTCGCCGACTGCCGCGACCGCCGCCCGCAGGAGATGTCCGGCGGCCAGCAGCAGCGCGTCGCCATCGCCGTGGCCCTCGCCAACGCTCCCGCGGTGCTGCTGGCCGACGAGCCCACGGGCGAGCTCGACTCCCACACGGCCGCGCAGATCTTCGACGCCTTCCGCAGGGCGAACGAGCATCTGGGCACCACCATCGTGATCGTCACCCACGACCAGGCGGTGGCCGGCGAGGTCCGCCGCACGGTCGCGATCCGCGACGGCCGCACCTCCACGGAGGTCCTGCGCCGCAGCGAGGTGGACGCCACGACCGGCCACGAGACGGTGGTCGCCCGCGAGTACGCCATGCTCGACCGCGCCGGCCGTCTCCAGCTGCCCGCCGAGTACACCCAGGCCCTCGGCATGCGCGACCGCGTCGCTCTGGAACTGGAGCCGGACCACATCGGGGTGTGGCCGGACGACAGTCGGCCGAACGACAGCTGACCGGACGCTAGCGGACGCTGACCTCCAGCGCGCCGAGCCCCGCCCTGCGGACGGCGATGGAACCGTAGGGGGTGCGCAGCCTCAACCAGGCACCCGAGGAGAGCAGCACCGGCGATTCCTCGACGGGTTCCCGCGCGCTGCCCGCTGGGGCGGCCGGCCGCAGGAAACCCAGCGACTGGGCCGCGTGCACGGCACGCACCGGAAGGTGGGTCTCCCCGACCGCCTGGGACCAGATGTCCCGCCCGATCCGGTCGAGCTCGGCCCGCGTACGTTGCTCCGGCGCCAACTCCTGCGTACGGGACCGGAATTCGGCGACGGCGGCGGAGACCATGGCGCGCAGCGCGGCCGGCGCCGGAAGCCCCCGCTCCGCCCGCCAGCCGCCGCGCGGCGGAAGGACCCCCGCCCAGGGCGGCCCGGTCACCGCGGCCGGTACGGCGGCCGTGGCCGCCGCCTCGTCGACGGAGTCCAGGAACTCACCGGCGGACACGGTCACGTCGAGCGTGACGTCGAGTCCGTCCTCGTACGGCTTCGCCAGCCGCACCGCGCGGACCGCCAGCACCTCGAAGGACGGCGGCCGCCCGAACACGGCGAGTGCGGTCCCCGCCGCCTGGAGGCGCACCGCGGCCGCACGGTCGTAGTGCAGCAGCCGCGAGAGGAAGGCCGCGAGGTCCGCCGCCTCCCCCTCGTCGGCGAAGTGGAGCACCGTCATGCGGCGACGGCCTCCTCCTCGTCGTCGTCCCGGTACTCCTCCAGGAAGTCCCGCTCCTCGGCGGTGATCCGGCGCGGCCGGCCGGCCTCGAAGTCGAACGGCACGACGACCGTCGAGGCCCGGACATAGACCAGGTCGTCGTCCTTCACCTCGTAGGAGATGGTGAAGGACGCGGCCCTGATCTCGGTGATCCACAGCTCGATGTCCACCGGGTGGTGCCGGTGCACGAGCTGCCGCTTGTAGTCGATCTCGTGGCGCGCCACCACCGACCCCTGCTTGAACTCCTTGTCCGGGCGGAACAGGAAGTTGATCCGGGCTTCCTCCAGGTAACGGATGAAGACCGCGTTGTTGACATGCCCGTACGCGTCCATGTCAGACCAGCGCAGGGGGCAGCGGTAGATGTGGCGCAAGATCGATCAGCCCCGGGTCAGCTTCTTGTAGGTGGCGCGGTGCGGACGCGCGGCGTCCGGTCCGAGCCGCTCGATCTTGTTCTTCTCGTACGACTCGAAGTTGCCCTCGAACCAGAACCACCGGGACTCGCCCTCGTAGGCGAGGATGTGGGTGGCGACCCGGTCGAGGAACCACCGGTCGTGGGAGACGACCACGGCGCACCCCGGGAACTCGAGAAGCGCGTTCTCCAGGCTGGAGAGGGTCTCCACGTCCAGGTCGTTGGTCGGCTCGTCGAGGAGCAGCAGGTTGCCGCCCTGCTTCAGGGTGAGCGCCAGGTTGAGGCGGTTGCGCTCACCGCCGGAGAGGATGCCGGCCGGCTTCTGCTGGTCCGGTCCCTTGAACCCGAAGGCGGACACGTACGCACGCGACGGCATTTCGACCTGACCGACGTTGATGTAGTCGAGCCCGTCGGACACGACCTCCCACAGCGTCTTCTTGGGGTCGATGTTCTCGCGGCTCTGGTCGACGTACGAGATCTTGACGGTCTCGCCGACCTTGATGTCGCCGGAGTCCGGCGTCTCCAGGCCCTGGATCATCTTGAACAGGGTGGTCTTGCCGGCGCCGTTCGGGCCGATGACACCGACGATGCCGTTGCGCGGCAGGGTGAAGCTGAGGCCGTCGATGAGGACCTTCTCCCCGAAGGCCTTGTCGAGCTTGTCCACCTCGACCACGATGCTGCCCAGACGCGGGCCCGGCGGGATCTGGATCTCCTCGAAGTCCAGCTTCCGCATCTTGTCGGCCTCGGCGGCCATCTCCTCGTAGCGGGCCAGACGCGCCTTGGACTTGGCCTGCCGCCCCTTGGCGTTGGAGCGGACCCACTCCAGCTCTTCCTTGAGGCGCTTCTGCCGCTTGGCGTCCTTCTGGCCCTCGACCTTGAGGCGGGTCGCCTTGGTCTCGAGGTACTTGGAGTAGTTGCCCTCGTAGCCGTGGAGGCGGCCGCGGTCCACCTCGCAGATCCACCCGGCGACGTTGTCCAGGAAGTACCGGTCGTGGGTGACCGCCACGACGGTGCCCTCGTACTTGGCCAGGTGCTGCTCCAGCCAGTTCACGGACTCGGCGTCCAGGTGGTTGGTGGGCTCGTCGAGGAGCAGCAGGTCGGGCTGCTCGAGGAGGAGCTTGCACAGGGCGACGCGGCGGCGCTCACCACCGGAGAGGTTGGTGACGGGCCAGTCGCCGGGCGGGCACCCGAGGGCGTCCATGGCCTGCTCCAGCTGGGCGTCGAGGTCCCAGGCGTTGGCGTGGTCGAGCTCCTCCTGGAGCTTGCCCATCTCGTCGAGCAGCGCGTCCGAGTAGTCGGTGGCCATGAGCTCGGCGATCTCGTTGAACCGGTCGAGCTTGCCCTTGATCTCGCCGACACCCTCCTGGACGTTCTCCAGGACGGTCTTGTCCTCGGTCAGCGGGGGCTCCTGGAGCAGGATGCCGACGCTGTAGCCGGGCGACAGGAACGCGTCACCGTTGGAGGGCTGCTCCAGCCCTGCCATGATCTTCAGCACGGTCGACTTACCGGCACCGTTCGGACCGACGACGCCGATCTTGGCACCCGGCAGGAAGCTCAGGGTGACGTCGTCGAGGATCACCTTGTCGCCGTGCGCTTTGCGCGCCTTGCGCATGGTGTAAATGAACTCAGCCAAGAGAAACCGTCCGGCAGCTTGAATCTGGCAGTGGGCAGATACACCCCATCTTGCCTGACTGCCAGCCCTGGACGGAAACCCGTTAGGTTGGGGGGCTCTGACCTGCGATTTCCCTCCCGACGCCTTTGCCGCACCTGTCGCTGCCGGTCGTCAACGATCGACCTCGGGCACCGTCGCACGGCCCAGAGACGGCCCAGGACGGGCAGCGATCAAGCACTGGACGGGCACGCTCGGGACGACACCCGTCGGGCATTGGGCGGCGGGCACCACGATGTCCGCCGTCTCCACGGGCCGCCCCTGGTCGCTGTAGTACGTCCGCCGGATGTGCCGGATGTGGGTGACGAGCGCGGCCTTCCGGACGCCGAGTATCGAGGCCTCCTCGGCAGTGGCCTGCCGCGGCCCGGGCATGTAGGTCGCTGGGGTCATCCGTCCTGGTCATGTGGATGTCAGCGGGTGCCGGCGATCACCGATGGTCGGGGCAGTTGCTGTACTGCACGCCGAGGCGCTACCGGCGATTGGCACTCAGATCGCGGCGAAGCACCTCACGCGCCGCTCGTGTCGCATTTCCGTGGGCTTCCCTGGCGGTGTTGTACTCGTTGGAAGTGAGTCCGTGACCATTGGCCAGCGCCTCCCGCACCTCACGCAGTGTGTGGTACGACGCTGTTACTGCGACCTCAACTTCGTTCGAGACATCGATCAGGAACATACGCTCCCGGGCTTCATCGCATCCAGAGGCGCGGAAAGCCTCTCGAACGCTTGCCGCTAGCTCCGCAGACGTCCGGCCGTCCGCGGACACGCCACGCATGGCCTCGTGAGCTCGCCGGATCGTGACGATGCAGTCGACATACAAGTCTCGGCGATCTTGAAACACGCGATCGGCCACTGCCCGGCGCCAGCGAATGTGTTCAACGCTCAGAGTGGCGCCCGCTCCCCCCACGATGCCAACAGCGGTGGTTGCGACCGTTATCCAGTTCATCCCATGGATTGTGCCTTGTTCCGAGTCGGCTAGCCGGGACATGCCATATGGTCACCAACTTGGAAGATCGCGTATGCGAGTGGGCGCTGACCTGGCGGGACGTTGACCTGCGCGTTCTCCGGGCGCTTGACGACATTCCCCGCTGTTCCCCGCCGCTTGCCCCTTCATCGGGCACGCCGGGGCACGTGGTCTTGACAGAGGCTGCCCGTTCTGGCCTGCGCACCGTGGCACTCACCTCTGGGTGCCGGCGAGGAAGGCGAGGACTTTGGGCCAGCCCCGCTCTCGTGCGACAGCGTCGCCGGCGCGCTTGCCACCCAGGTCGTCCACGCGACCGGTGGAGGGGTTGGCGGCAACTGTGCCCTCCGCGAGGAAAGGGAAGGTGCCGACGCGGTGCCCGGCGTCGGGGTAGACCAGTGCCTGGTACGGATACCGGTCGTGGACCGCACGCAGGTCACCGATGATCGCGTTGACGTAGATCGGTGATGGCCATAGGGCGTCGTCTGCGCCGGCGATGGCCAGCAGTGGTCCGCTGAGGTGATTCAGTGGGATGTTGCCCTCGGCAATGGGTTGTCCGCCCTTGGTCCAGGCGGTGAAGATGTCCCAGGTGTCCGGAAGCATCAGCGCAGGGCCCTACACGGTCTATCCCGGAACGAGCCTGGCGCCCGGCCAATCCGAGCCGGTGGACGTCATCGTGACGGATCAGGTTGCGGATGGCCCGTGGGACGTCTCCCTCACGCTGAACAGCGGGCTGTTGAAGGAGACCTACAAGGCTCGGATCACCTTCCCGAAGGGGCCGGGCATGGCCGCGGCAGCCCTTGCGGATCGTGATGAGCCAAGCCCGGTGAACTGGGGCGTCATCGCGGCGTCGGCGGCTCTGGTCCTCCTGATGGTGGTGACGTTCGTGATCATCCGTAGTCCTCGGCGACGCGCCGGAGGCAATGAATCCGGAGAGGACGAATCCTGATTCCCCCTCAGCCGGTGTCCCGGTGGTGATCCGCTCACTGCCGGGACGGTCAGTCGCCCGCCGGTGTCTCCTTCTTGCGGAGCAGGACCAGGGCCGCGCCGCCGATGACGACCAGGCCGATGGCGACTCCCGCGATCAGCGGGGTGGCGCTGGTGCCGCCGGTGGCGGCGAGGTCGGTGCCGCCGGACGTTCCGCCCACCGAGGCCGGGCTCGGCTCGCTGAGCGTCTGGACCGAGTCGCCGCCCGCGCTGCCCTGGGTCTTGCAGTCGAGGAGGCCGCTGAATCGCCGCTCGAATCCGTTCTTCCCCGTGATCACGAAGTCGTAGGCCTGGTCCTCCTGCAGCGGGATCGCCACGGTGCGCGAGGTGCCCGCGGGGATACTGTGCTCGGTGCCCATCAGCTCGAAGGTGAAGGGCTCGTCGCCCTTGTTGGACGCCGTGATGTCCACGCCGCCCTCGGCACAGTCCTCTCTGGCCGACAGCGCGGGTATCGCGCCCTTCTCGGCCCAGGTGGCGCTCGCGGCGGCGGAGACCGTCGACTCGCTGGAGCCGGCCAGGATCTGGGTCTGGCTGCGGCTGTCGGAAGCGAAGGCGCGGCCGACCGGCACGGTGGTCGACGCCTGGACGGTCAGCTCGGCCGTCCCGTCATCGGCATCCTCGGGAATGTCGAAGTACAGTCGGCTGCCGTCCTGCGCCGAGGTGATGACCTTGCCGGCCTTGTCGACGATCCGTGCGCCGCTGATGGCCGCGTCCGCGGGCGGGGTCACCGTCACGTCCCGCGCGTTGGTGTGCACCGTGACCGGTCCGACCCGTTCACCGGGCCGGCCGGATACCGCGGGCGGGTCGAGGGTCAGCGAGGCGCTCGGCTCGGCCATGTCGCGGGCGCTCTTCTCGAGGTAGTCGGCGAGCTTCTCGGCCTGCGGGTCGACGGCGTCGACATCCGCTCCGTCCGAGTAGCGCCAGATGGCCACCTGGGTGCCGGCCGCGGCGTCCTGTTCGGTCAGACCGCGGACGCCCGCCCGCTCGGCGAGCGCCGCGAGGTCGTTCACCTGCGGATAGGAGTTCTGCAGGATCCAGCGGATCCGGCCGGCGTCCTTGTTGGTCCCCAGCGAGGTGCTGCTCCAGGGCGTCTCCTGGTACTTGGCGTCCTTCTGGGTGGGGTTGTGGATGTCGACGCAGTACGTCTGCAGGGTGCCGCCGCCCTCCACGGACATCTCGAACAGGCCCGCGGCCACCGTCAGATCGCCGCCGTCCTCGTGGACGACGGCCTCGCCGTACGTCTTCAGGCCGCCGATGATGGCGGTCGCCCCGCCCTGGGTCAGCGAGGTCCCGTCGGCGGCGGCCACGCCGGCCCCGGCCAGCACCCCGGCGGCAACGAGCCCGGACACCAGTGCCGCTGAGGCGAGGCGGGCCGCACCTCGCCCGCGGGCGGACAGCGCGGACCGCGTGGACGTTCCAGCGAGCCCAGAGAACGCAGAGAGCACAGAATTCCCCTTCGAGCAGGACCCATTGGCGAGGGGGCACGGTCCCACCAGCAGAATCAGGAGCCACGAGGGCTACGCCCGGCATCCTAAGGATCAAGCGCGTCGACCTTGCCGGTCATATCGTCGGATGGCCGATCCGACTCGGAATCGTTATCGCCGTGACCGACTGTGAGCAGGGCTTATCGACAAATCAACCCATTCGTTCGGAGCGCACTCATCGATAAGCCACAGTTCGGTCAGACCACAGACTGTGGCTGACATCACGTCACCGCGGCTGGCTCCAAGTGCTGTTGCACGGGGACGTCCGCGGACTCGCCCGCCGGTGTCTCCCAGTTGGGCTCGGGCCGCGTCGAGGCGGGCGCCGTCTCCGATTTTCCCGTACGACGGAAGGCGGAGGTGCCGCGTGCCAGGTCATGACCGATCGCCACCGCGTCGATGTCCGCGGAGGCCCAGTTCTGCTGCCCCTCGCGCGTCTCCGTGCGCACCTTGAGCCTGCCCTGGACGACAACAGGGTCACCCACGTTCAGCGAGGCCGCCGCGTTGACCGCGAGCTGGCGGTTGGCCCACACCGTGAAGAAGTTGGTGTGCCCGTCCGTCCAGGCGTTCTTCTCCCGGTCCCAGTAACGCGACGTGACCGCCATCCGGAAGCGCGCCGACGGACCCGCCGCCAGCTCCCGGTACACCGGCTGCGTCGCCACGTTGCCCACCGCGCAGACCATCGTCTCGTTCATCGTGAACCCCTCCCTCGCCCGGTCTCCGACACGGGCAGGCATGCGTACGGGCCCGTCCCGTACGGCTGCGTCTGCTGCCGCGACCGCGTTCATCGCGTTCATCGCGGTCGCCCCGGTCGCCGCGTTCGTCGCGGTCGCCGCGCAACCAGGCTGCCTCCGCCGGGCCGGGCCCGCTGAGCGCTGTGGGCCACGGACCTCTTGTGGAAAACTCCGCCACCGGGACGAATGATGCATGTCCCCCGCGAGCTCGCACCGTGATCCCGGTGCGACTCACCCCACCCTTGTCCCGGTGCGACTCACCCCCCTTGACCTGGCCCGGCTCACCCCACCGTGGCCTCGGTCCCGACCACCCGCCCGTACTGCTCCCGCACCTCCCGGTACCGCAGCAGCTCCGCGGCCAACGGATCGAGCACCCGGGCCCGGCCGCAGCCCGCGGCCGCCTCCCTCAGCCGCCGCTCCGCCTCCTGGCCGTACCGCCGGGCCGGCCCGCGCGCCGCCATCCGGCAGCCCCACTCGACGAGCGGCCCACCGACGATGCCGGCCAGCATCAACAGCACCGGCACTCCGAGGTTCGGCGCCATGACCCCGACGATCTGCCCCATCAGCCACAGCCCGCCGACGACCTGAAGGATCGTCATGGACGCCTGGACCAGGACGGCCACCGGCCACCAGCCCGGCCGCGGCGGCCGCCCCGACGGCAGCGCGGCGCTCGCCGCCAGCTCGTCCAGCGCCTCGGACAGCCCCTGGGACCCGCGTACCGCCGCCTCGCGCACCGCCTGCGCCCAGGGCGCCGGCATCCCGGCCGAGGCCCGGTCGGACACCGTGCGGACCGCCTGCTCGACGCGCTGGCGTGCCGTCGCCTCCTCGTCCGTCGGCGGGCCCAGGGGAAGGCGCCCCGTGGGGAGCTCGCCGCGGTCCTGGTACCACCGCCACAGCCGCAGCCAGGGCGTACCGCAGGCCCGGTTGGCGTTGCGCAGCCAGGCGCGCTCCGCCGCCTCGCCCGCGGCCGTGGCGCCCACCGCGTCCGCGAGCCGGGCGGAGAAGTCGTCCCGTGCCGCCTCGCTCAGCTCCGTGCGACGTCCGGTGGCGTAGACGGGCCGCAGCCCGGCCGCGGCCGCGTCCACGTCGGCCGCGATACGCCGGACCGCAGCCCCGCGCTCCGACACCAACTGGCCGAGCACCTCGCGTAGTTCACCGACGCCGTCCCCGGTGAGCGCGGACAGCGCGAGCACGGTCGCGCCAGGTTCGCCGTGCTCTCCCACGGCGATCCCGTCCTCGTCGAGCAACCGCCGCAGGTCATCCAGGACCTGGTCGGTGGCCTCCCCGGGCAGCCGGTCGATCTGGTTGAGGACGACGATCATGACCTCCGCGTGGCCCGCCATGGGCCGCAGATAGCGCTCGTGGAGGACTGCGTCGGCGTACTTCTCGGGGTCGACGACCCAGATGACCGCGTCCACGAGCTTCAGGATGCGGTCCACCTGCACGCGGTGCTGTACGGCCGCCGAGTCGTGGTCGGGCAGGTCGACCAGGACGAGCCCGCGCAGCTGTGCCTCCGCCTCCGGGCTCTGCACCGGCCGCCGGCGCAGGCGTCCCGGGATGCCCAGCCGGTCGATGAGGCTCGCCGCGCCGTCGCTCCAACTGCACGAGATGGGCGCGGCGGTGGTCGGGCGTCGTACCCCGGTCTCCGAAATGGTCACGCCGGCGAGCATGTTGAACAGCTGCGACTTACCGCTGCCGGTGGCGCCCGCGATGGCTACGACGGTGTGCTCGCCGGAGAGCTTGCGGCGCGCCGCCGCCTCGTCGAGGACCCGGCCCGCATCGGCGAGGGTCTGGCTGTCGAGGCGGGTGCGGGAGAGTCCGACCAGTTCGCGCAGGGCGTCGAGGCGGGAGCGGAGCGAGCCGTCGTACGCCGGCGGGGCCGGGGGCTGCGGGCCGGAGAGCCGGGTCTCTACGCCGGAGACCTGCTCGGGGGCCGGCGCGGGGGCGGTGGCCTCGGTGACGCGCCGTGCGATGAGGCCGTCGTCCCAGACGCCTGGGGAATCGACGGCGGCTGCTTGGGTGTCGGCCTTGTCGGCCATGGCCTGGGCGTCCGCGTCCGCGCGCATATCCGTACCTCTGTCCGCATCGCCTGTATCCGCATCCGCATCCGCATCCGCGTTCCCGTCCGCGGAGGGGCCTTCTTCAGGAAGGGCGCTGTCGCGCTTCTCCGGGTCCTTGACGATCGAGACTGCGGCCCCAGCGCGATCGGTGTGGTCGCTGCGCTCGGTGTGCTCGTTGTGCTCGTTGTCGCCCGTGTGATCAGTGTGGTCCTGGTCAGTGACGGCGGTCACCGGTCACCTCTCCTTCTGCAGTACGGACAGCGCGGCGATGAGTTCGGCCTGGGGTTCGGGCTGGACGTCCAGGGCATCGAGCGGAGCGAGGCGGCGCTCGCGTTCGGCGTGCATGACCCGGTCCAGATGTTGGGTGAGCTGCCGTCCGGCACGTTCGCGCAGCCGCAGCGCGCCCTGGGCCCCGATCCGCTCGGCGAGACCCTCGCCCGCGGACCGGGCCCGGCGGCCGCCCAGCAGCGTGGTGGCGACGAGTGCGGCGACGACCTCCGGGTCGGGCGCGACGCTCCGGTCGAGACGGCGCGCCTCTTCCTCGGCGTACTCCTCCAGCTCGCGCCGCCAGCGCCGTACGGACAGCCCGATCCGTTGCTCGGCGCTCTCCGGCGACGTATCCCGCTGCGTGAGCTCCGGGGCGCCCGCGGCCGGCTCCCGGCGCCAGGCCTCGTCGACGCGCTCGTCGGCGGCGGTGACGGCGCACAGCAGCAGCGCCGCCAGGCTCTCCGCCAGGGCGTCCAGGAGCTCACCGGCGGTGCAGTCGAGGGGGAAGGCGCGCCAGCGCTTCAGGGCTCCCCCGGCGAGGACGGCCCCGGACTCCAGCCGCCCTCGTACGCGCGCGTGCTCGCTGTCGTACGCCCCGTCGACGGCGGCGGTGAGCCGTAGCGCGGCCGCGTACTGGGCGGCCGCGGCACTGGCCAGCTCGGGCATCCGCGACTTCAGCGAGTCGATCACCCCGTACGCCGTACGCGCCAGGGCGTGCTGCCGGGCTCCGGAGTCCTGCGCCTGATGGACGAGCCAGGTCCGCAGCGGCGCCACGGCGGTGGCCGGCAGCAGCCCGCCACCCCAGGCCGACTCGGGCAGCTCGGGCACGGTGAACCGGGGTACCTCGCCGAGCCCGGCCTTGGTGAGCAGTGCCCCGTACTGGCGGCTGACCTCGGAGACGACCTGGTGCGGCACCCGGTCGAGGACGGTCACCAGGGTGGCGTCGTACTCCTTGGCGGTACGCAGCAGATGCCAGGGCACGGCGTCGGCGTACCGGGCGGCGGTGGTGACCATCACCCAGATGTCGGCCGCGCAGATCAGCTCTGCGGCGAGGACGCGGTTGTCGGCGACCAGGGAGTCGATGTCGGGGGCGTCCAGCAGGGCGAGCCCGCGCGGGAGGCTGTCGACGGTCTCGATCCGCAGCACGCGCGCCGGGTCCTCCCCGGGAAGCATCAGTTCGTCCCTCGGGTCCTGATGGGGCACCCACACGCGCGTGAGGTCCGGCAGCACGCGCATCCCGCTGAACCAGTGATGGTCCTCCGGATGGCACACCAGCACAGGTGTCCGGGTCGTCGGCCGCAGTACGCCCGCCTCACTGACCCGCCGCCCCACCAGAGAATTGACGAGCGTCGACTTGCCGGCGCCGGTGGAACCCCCGACGACGGCCAGCACGGGCGAATGGGGATCTCTCAGCCGGGGCACCAAGTAGTCGTCGAGCTGTGCGAGCAGTTCGTCGCGGTTGGCACGCGCGCGTGAGGCCCCCGCCAGGGGCAGCGGGAAGCGTGCGGCGGCGACACGGTCGCGCAGAGCGGAGAGCGTGTCGAGCAGCTGGGGCCGTGCGTCCAAGGTCACCACATGCGAAGAATGCCCAATTTCGGGGGAATTCTGAAGCATATAGACATGCCTGCGCGCCGACGGAACACAACGGACGGAAGGGACGACTGGGACGCGGGCACAGTCCAGGCATAACGAGTGCACAACACCCGGTGCGCGAGACGCCAAAAGCGGTGCACGATTCGTACCTGCCTGCGATTATCAGGACCGCTTCACCGAACCTCCACATTGAGCCACGGAGGCGAAGCAACAGGGACAAGGATCCGGGAGCCCTATCCTTGTCCCCGGCAACGTCACGGATCAGCCCACACCCGGGCAGCACGTACGAGGCCACCACACCGGCCCCCGTAGCTCAGTGGATAGAGCAGGCGCCTTCTAAGCGCTTGGCCGCAGGTTCGAGTCCTGCCGGGGGCGCAAGTCTCCGCCCTCCCTCTGGGAGGGCATTTTTGCTGCTCAGAGCACGTTTCACCCGCCACGACGAAGCCCCGGCCACTCCCCCGACGATCATGGGGAAGTGCCGGGGCTATCCGGCTGTCACCGGGTTTTTGCGGGTGGCTGTGTCGAATACGTGTCGAAGTTTTCGGCGAGAGGCCTCAGCCCGCGTCGGGCAACTCGGGAAGATCCCCCGCGGCCTCCAGGCGCCGTTTCAAGTCAGGCAGCTGCCCCTCGACGCACCGTGCGTAGGTGGCCAGCAGCACCGGCACGCTGTTTCCGGCCCAGTCGGCCACCTGGGCGGGTGGAATTCCGTCATTGAGCCACTTGGTGAGGCGCGTGTGCCGGTTGTCGTACACCCGCCTGCCCGTGGGCGACTCGAAGACGTGCGGAGGCAGGACAGCCTTCCGCGCACTGCGCCACGCCCGACGGATGACCGACCCCGCAAGAATGCCGCCCGTCTCCCCCTGGAACAGCAGACCACCAGGCTTGAGCTGTTCGTCCGCGATGTGCTGCCGAAGAATGCGCGTCAGGGCCGGATGCCCCGGCACAGTGCGCGTCTCGCCCTCGGCCCGGCCCTTCAGGTCACGTTCCTCGTGGATCTCCCCGGTGTCGGTCCACTGCTTGCCGACCTCCGGAGTCGCGGTGTGGATCATCAGCTCACACCACTGATCTCCGGCGTCGGGCCCGGGAAGCGTCACATCCTGCACTCGCATGGCTACGGCTTCCTCCGGCCGCAGCGCGCAGTAGTACAGCGTGGCGAAGAAAGCGTGCAGCCGCGTTCCCCCGCGTGGCCGGCGCCGGATCCATTCGAGGAGCGCCGCCGCCTGGTCCGCATTCATCAAGGACCGCTTGTCCACGGCGTTGCTGGTCTTGGTGACAGTCGTTGCCTCCTTCCCCTTGGGGAGGGGGTTGGTCCGGAGGACGCGCCGCCGGATCGCGTGCTTCATGACGACGTTGAGGATCCGGCGGTTGCGCTTTCGGGACCAAGCCGCCGCCTGCTTCCCGTCGAGGCGCGTGTCGACGGCTCGCAAGACCTCATCGACCCTCTCCGGCTCCTCCCAGACCGAGACGGGCAGGGAGTTGCGCTCCACCCATCTGAGGATTGTCACCACGTCTCGCGGGGCGTCCGCGCGGCGGGTGGCGTTGAACGCCCATTCGCGCAGCGCTGTCCGCACGTCCACCGGGGCGAACTGGGTCGGCTGGGCACGCAGCAGTGCGATAGTGACCGCCGTCAGGGTCTTGGCGGTGTTCTTACGGCTGTTGCCGCCGAGCTCCGCCCAACGTGCGTCCACGTACCCGACGGCGAACGCGTACCAGGTCATCGCAGCCGACTTGGAGCGGTGGGACACCGGCAGCCCGGTGGCAGTGACGAAGGCTTCGCCCTTCCCCGTGGCCCGGATCAGTTCGGAGCGGAAGCCCTCAGCGAGTGCGACGGTGCCGAAGGGCTCACGCCAGCGCCTACCCGCGACCTCCCAACGCACGGTGTAGGTGGTCTTCCGGGCCCCCTTGTACGTGAGGATCTTGTAGACCTTGACGTCGTAGGTGGTCTCCATCAGGCGGCGTCCTCACGGTCGTCGAGCCAGTGGTCGAGATCGGTCCGCCGGATCCTGAGGTCGCCGTTCGGGAGCTTGATGCAGCGCGGCGCACGGCGCTTCGCCCGCCAGTCGTAGAAGGTCGAGCGCGAGACGCCCAGTTCCTCGCAGACCTCCGCAAGGGTCAGCATCGTGCGCGACCGGACGGCCGTGGTCATTCCGTGTTCCCTTCGCTCCGGAGGACTTCGCGGGCGGTCTCGCGGTTGGTGTGCAGGTCGCGCGCGATGGTCGCGGCGAGGGCGGCTTCACCCGGGGTGTGGCCGTGGCCGGCGTACTGCCAGTCGGTCAGGACGAGAACGGTGTCCGGTTCGCGGTCGTCGAGGCCGAGGGCAGACGCCTCTTGAGCGGCGCGGAAGTCGGCGCGTTCCTGGCGGAGGGCGCCGAGGGTGGTCGAGTAGGCGCGCGACTTGGACGAGAAGTGCCCGCGGAAGCCGAGCATGTGCGCCCAGGCCCAGAGACGTCGGTCCGGGTACAGGGCGTCGAGGTCGCGGCACGCGGTGATGAGCCGCCGGGTGTGGTCGGGGACGCCGTGGCGGTCGAGTTCGGCGAGTTCACCGATGCGGCGGTCCAGGGTGCCGGTGTTCTCGGCGGCTTTGGTGGCGTACTTGGCGACGTAGGAGGCCACGGCCTGTTCCGTGATGTCGGAGCCGTCCCCGAAGGCCTTGACCGGCCGGACGTCGAGCTGTCGGCCCCATCGGAACGTCCGGGCGGGCTGGTCGTCGGCGGCCGGAACCGAGACGGACGTGTACGAGTGCGCGGCGGCGGCCCGGAGCGCGTCGGTGAGTACGTCGACCGTGGCCCAGGCGGGCGGCGGTGTGCCGGGTCCCTCGGGGCCATCGAGGCGTACGACGGCGTGGAAGTGCAGGGCCCCGCGCTTCTGGAACTCAGCCACCTTGCCGTACGAGACACGCAGGTGGTCGGCGAGTTCCCTGCGGGTCAGGCCGGCGCGGGCGGCGAGTTCTCGGCGGAGCCGGGTGGTGAAGCGCTGCCAGAGCTGTCCGGCGTGGTTGTTGAACAGCACGGCGCCCGCGTAGTCGTAGGCCTCCGGGTCGAGGGCGGTGCCCAGCTCCGGGGCGTCGGACGCGTGCCGGTCGCCGCAGCGGCAGGGGCCGCCGTGATCGGGCCGGTTGTGGACCGGGCCGAACGAGGGGGCGGTGAGGGTGACGAAGACGCGCGGGTGATCGCGGACGGCGGCGGGGATGTCCCGGCGGTCGTCCCCGGCGAGGCCGGCGCGGATCAGGTGGTAGGTGTCGCCCGCGTAGGTCCAGGCGCAGGACGGGCAGCGGGAGGCCCGGCGGTTGCCGCAGGCGAGGCGCAGGCGTCCGCCCGGCTCGGCCTCGGTGGAGTAGCGGTGCAGCGTCTCGCCGGTGGTCTTGTCCTTGGTGAGCGTCCAGCCGGTGAGGTGGATCGGGTCAGAGCAGCCGCCGGTGCGGCGGATCTGGTCCTCCCAGCGGGTGTAGTCGGAGGCCGAGGCCACCCGGAGGACGTCTCCGAGGGTGATCGGGTCGAGCGATTGGGCGGGCGTGGGCGTCTTCAGTGCCGCGGATGAGGCCCGGTGGGCCATGCTGGGTGTTCCTTCCGGTTGCGAGATCGATCGGTGGGGACGGCTCCCGGGCGGCGGATGCTTGGCGGTATCAGGGCCGCCCGGGGGCCGGTCAGCGTCGCTTGGCGTCAGAGGCGAGCAGGGAGCGCAGGACGACGGCGCACACGGCGACGGACGCGCCGGTGATGGCGACAGCCAGGAGCAGCGAGACCAGGACGGCGCCGAGGACCAGGACCACGGCCGTTCCGGCGCCGACGAGGGCGAGGGCGGTGCCGGGGGTGACCTGGACGACCGGGCGGGACGGGACCGGGGCGACGGTCGCCGGAGGCGGGACCGGGGTGCACGAGGTGATGGTGGTCGGCTCGGCGATCACGGGCCGGGAGACGAGTCCCGTCGGGGTGGGCATGGTGGGGATCTTGGGGCGGAGCATGGCGGGTCTCCCTACTTGATGGCGGTGTCGATGACCGGGGCGAGCAGGCTGTCTGCGATGAGGTAGCCGCCGAGGAGCAGCACCAGGACCAGCCAGAGCGGCGGGCGGAAGAGCTTGCAGCCGAGGTAGCCGACGACGGCGAGAGCGAACCAGAGCGGGACCTGCATGGCGGTGTCTCCTAGCGAACGCGGCAGCGGTGGGTGCGGGCGGCGAGCTGCGCGGCGGTGCCGCTGGAGTAGTCGGCGGACCAGCCGCAGCGGTCGGCGGTGCAGACGGCGGCGTGCACGGTCCTGCCGTTGCGGTCGCGGTGAGTGCCGATCTGCACGGGGCCGATCCGCATTACGGAGTGGAAGTTGTCGCGGGCGGGCATGTCAGGCGGTCTCCTCACGGGTTGCGGTCGGGTCGGGGAAGCTGGCGCGGATGCCGGCGGCGGTGGCCGGGTCGGTGGTGCGCCGGGCGGCTTCCTCGGCGAGCAGGTGGGCGAGGTAGGGCCGGTCGGCGGCGGTCATCTCGCGGGCGCCGTCGAGGTAGTCGGAGGCGGTCAGGGCGGGGTCGGAGGTCATCTGTCGTCCTGTCTTCCGGGTCAGGTGAGCTGGGCGGCGATGGCGTCGGCGAGGTGCGGCGGGACACCGAGGCGGGCGCGCAGGGTGTCGGTGTCGATCGGGGCGCCGGTGCGGTCGCGGTAGTCGGCGGCGACCTTGCGGGCGTGGTCGACGAGGACGGCGGGAACCGCGGGGGCCGGGTCGGTGGGCGGAAGCGCCGGCGGTTCCGCCACCGGGGCCGGGGTGGTCGCCGGGTCCGGCACGGGTTCGGCTTCCGGCTCGGGGTCTGTGACGGAGTCGGTTTCCGGTGCGGGTGCCGGCTCATCCGGGGGCCGGTGGTCGGCGGAGTGGGCGAGGAGGGTGCCGCCGAGGAAGGCGAGGGCGGGCCATCCGGCGATGCCCAGGCGCAGCAGGGCGGGCGGGTCGGCCAGGTCGAGGAATCCGGCGGTGGCGACGTTGGCACCGAGGGAGGCGAACAGGGCGATGAGGAACCAGCACCAGGCCAGCCGGGACGGGCCTGCCGAGCGGAGGCGTCGCCAGGCGGCGACCATGAGCAGATCCACGCTGACCGGGTAGGCCCAGGCCTTCCAGCCGTCCTGTCCGGCAGCGGCGGCCAAGTCGTGAAGGTGGGCGAAGGACAGGGCCCCGGCAATCACGGCCTGGACCAAGACGGCGTCGACACGCAGGACTTGACGGGCGGCCATCAGGACTCCTCCCCGGTCGGCGGCTCGGGAAGCGAGGCGGCCAGGGAGGGGCTGACGACGTCGACGAAGTCGAGGTCGGCGCCGCTGGTGTCGGCGTAGAGGGCAAGCTGGCCCAGGAGCAGGACGGTGCGGGCAAAGTCCTCGCAGTCGGGGCACATGACGCGGGTTCTCCCTTCATCAGGCATGGCGGGGGTAGGGACTTGGCGCGAAGGGCGGTCGCGCCGGCCGATGGGACAAGCGAGAGATCAGGCGGTGGCCGGAGAAGGCTTGACCGACGGCACGGGAGCGGCGGCGGATCCGGCGAGGGCGGGCCGGAACGGTGCCAGTTCGGGCAGGGCCGGGGTCCGGTCGGCGTGCCGGTTGCAGAGGTTCACGGCTTGGCGGAGCGAGGTGTGCGGAGCGCGGATGCGGTGCCAGCCGCCGGAGGAGTCACCCGCAATGGCGATCCCCCGCAACTCGGCCGGGATCTGGATGGCGGCGAGGACGGCGTCCGGGGAGATGTCGCCGAAGGCCATGTTGGCGCTGGTCTCGTCGTTGACGCGGTGGGCGGTGCGGCCGGTGAGCTGGGCGCGGAGCATGGTGATGCCCTTGCCGAGTTCGGAGCCGAAGCGCTGTCCGCAGATCTCCAGGTAGATGCCGGCCGCGCGGCCGAGCTGGGCGAGGCGGACCAGGGCGGTGATGATGCGGTCGCGCCGCTTCTCCTCCTCCTTGCTGGCGAACAGGGCGAGTTCGGCGACCTCGTCGACCAGGACCACGATCGGGGTCGGACGCAGTTCGTCGGGCAGATCCCAGATGTCGGCGGCGATCTCCGCGTCCGGCACGTCGACCGTGATCCGCTGCTGGGCACGGATGAGCTGATAGACGTCTGCCATCCGAGTCACGAGCGCGTCGAGCAGTTCGGCGGCGGTGTCGGGGTTGTCGGCGAGGGCGGAGAAGCGGCGGGCCAGCGGGAACAGCTCGACCCCCTGTTTGCAGTCGATGCCGACGAGCGCGACGTCCATCGGGGCGAGTCCGACGACCAGGTTGCGTTGGTAGACGGACTTGCCGGATTCCGTGGCTCCGAGGGTGAGGGCGTGGGGTATCGCCCGGTAGTCGCGGTAGTGCACCGAGCCGTCCTGCCGTAGGGCTACGGGAACCCGCATGGGCCGGGTCTCGGTCGTGGCGGGCATCTGCACCCGCTTGAGCACGTCGTAGCCGGTCATCCGCACCTCTACGACGCCGGATCGCAGCTCACGCGAGGTGACGCCGTACATCGAGAACGAGTGCCGCAGCCGGTCCGAGGCGGCGGCGATGTCGAAGGCGTCCTGTCCGGGGCGCAGTTTGAGCCGTAAGACCAGGCCGGTACGAGTCGGCCGCAGCCGCAGGATGCGCGGTGGACGGGACTCCGGCATAGGGCGGTTGGTGGCCCGTGCCAGGGCGAGCCGCCATCTCGCGGGCGGTACGGTCAGCCCGCACGCGTCCATGACGGAGCCGTACCGGACCAGGACCCGCAGCGTGGCCAAGGTGACCCCGAAGGCCAGCCAGTACCAGGCGGGACGCCGCCACCGCAGGAGACCCGCGGCGGCGACGACCAGCACCAGGGCGACCGTGAAACCGGCCATGATCAGGCCGCCTTCGGCCCTGCGGCGGCGTTGACGTTGGCGAGCGAGGTGACTGCGACCGCGCGGAACGCGATGCCGTGCCGCTTCTGGCCGTTGAAGTCGTTCTCCCACGGCCGCGCGACCAGGCCGGTGAGCGCGACCGGCGTGCCCATGGCCAGCTCACCGCTGATCCCGGGCTCCGGGACGGTGATGGACAGGATCTCCACCTCCTCGTTCGCCGCGAACATCACGTCGACCGTCATCAGCTTCGAGCCGGACTCGATGTCCATGGCGATCTCGCCCGTGCGGCGGTCCTTGACCTTGGGCTGCGGGGTCTTGGCGACCATCACGATCGCGGCGGAGGTGTCGACGGGGATCTGACGCATAGCGGAGCACTCCTCTATAGATGCTGAACTTCGCCACTCATATACATGAGTGACATGAAGAAGAGTGCATCACTCCTATACATGAGTCAACCCGCCGCGAAGAAGAACTCGCGACGGGCTGTGAAGAGTTGAGGGGCCGTCAGTCGTTGGCAGGGATGCGGTACTCGAAAACGAACTGGTCAGCGGCCATGAGCGTGTCGCACACCTCGACCACGAGACCCGCGGTCGTACGGGCCTCCCGGATCAGGTGAACCACGGCAGCACCCGGGCTCAGCGCAAGCTCCGAGGCTTCTGCCTTCGAGGCCGGCCGCGCTTGCAGCGTCTCGACGAACTCCGCGAACTCATGTCCGTGGTCTTCGAGCCGGGCGTAGATGCCACCACCACCGGGGTTCTCGGCGAACAGCTCCGGGATCTCCTTCACGACGTCCCACGGCAGGTAGGACGTGGCGGTCTCGACCGGAACGCCGTTGCGGAAGTAGAGGCGTCTGCGGGCCAGCACTTGCGTACCGGCAGGGATACCCAGCCGCTGGGCGGCGTCCTCGGGAGCCTCCATGGGCCCGATGTAGAGGACGCTCACCTTTGCGGTGGCGCCGGACTGCGCGGACTCGGCAAGGTAGGCCGCCTGCCCTCCCTGCCGGAGCGAGCGCCGGAAGCGATCGGAGGAGCGGTGCCGCACAGGAGGCCGGTTCTTCACGATCGAGCCCTTGCCGTGCCGGGTCTCGACGACTCCACTCGCCCGCACCTCGGCCATGGCCTTACGGATCGTCCCGCCAGACACACCGTAGCGATCCACCAGCTCGGATTCACTCGGCACCATGTCACCAGGCTTCAGAACCCCCGCCCGGATCTGCTGCACGATCTCTTCCGCGATCTGCACGTACCGAGGCCCGGCCGTGCCCCCTCCAGCAGCAGTTCCCATAGTCCTTCTCTGCCTCCTAAGCTCCTCTACATGAGTCAACCACAGGAAGCGACACCGCCTCCCCTGCACTCCGTGTCCGTAGCGGGAGTGGTGGTGCGCGAGGACGGCCGCCTCCTGGCCATCCGCCGAGCCGACAACGGCACCTGGGAGCTCCCCGGCGGCATCCTCGAACTCGACGAGACCCCAGAGGCCGGCGTCGCTCGCGAGGTCCTGGAGGAGACAGGCATCCACGTCGAGGTGGACGAACTCACCGGCGTCTACAAGAACATGTCCCGCGGAGTCGTCGCCCTGGTCTTCCGCTGCAAGCCCTCAGGCGGCACCGAACGCACCTCCGGCGAGTCCACGGCAGTCTCATGGCTCACGCCAGACGAGGTCAGCGAGCGCATGTCCGAGGCCTTCGCCATCAGGCTCCTGGACGCCTTGGACGGCAACGGCCCCCATGTACGAAGCCATGACGGGAAGCACCTCATCCCAGCGGGATAAGACTTTCTCTCCTTCTATCAAGGCCCGCGCACGGCGCGGGCACGCGCCGCCTGTCGGGGCCGCCGCCCTGTCTTCGCCAGCGGCGGCCCCGACAGGCGGCGCGCTACATGCAGCGGGCAGGCGAGAAATGATCTACCTCGCGTGAGTCGCTGGACAGACTTACGGTATGGGGGCATCCACAAAGCACGCCGCATTCCGCCTGACGTTCACCGACTATCACCAAGACCCGAACGACAGCGACGTCCTACGCCGAGCAGTCACGATCCAGGCAGACCGACTCACCTTCCGAGATGAGCACCTGACTCTCTGGCTCGCCGGCACTGAAGTCGGACACTTCCCTCTAGAAATCATCGAGTCAGTGTGCCCCGAAGCACAGCCCGGCAAGATTCGGAAATCCCCGGAGGAGCTCCGAGCGCGATACCCCAACATGGGCACCCCCTGGTCCGCCGAAGACGATAAACGTCTCCTTGCTCTCTATCAGCAAGGCGAACGAGACCTCGGCTCCCTCAGTAAACAGTTCGGCCGAAAGCCCAGCGCCATCGGCTCCCGTCTGGCAAAGCTCGGCCTTGAAAGCCTGGGCTGATTCGACATCCGCTCAGGATTCACGGAGGCCTGACCGAGGCACAAGCATGCCTCCGGCGGGGGCGCTCAGGCTCCGAGATGGGGGGCACCGTCCGCGGGTGCCGGTCGATGGAGGGCGCGCGTGGGGAGGCTCCCATCCCGTCCACCATCGGCCCAGGCAGAGCCGAGCAGACGCGGCCCATGGCGTCCAGGTCGTTCGTACAGTGGCGCGCTCCACCTGGACGCCATGAACCACGCCCGCTCCACGGTGTGTGGGCCGACGGCAGACGGGATGGGAGCTGGGGTGAGTGGTGGGTGTTGCAGGGCGGCGACCTACCCGTGCAGTTGCCTAAGCCGCTCATGCAGCAGCGGATAGTCAGACACCGGGTGGATAGGTTCAGGGTCGGGATCATCCAGGTCAACGGGGGCAGGGTTCATGGCGGCCAAGACGTCCGCTACAAGCCTCTTGAGATCCTCGTCATCGAGAGCAATGACGTAACCGCGCCCGTCGCTGGCTGTGTCGCGGCAACGGCGGAGGAAGAGATCCTTATCTTTGAATGAACGGCAAGCCAAGATGCCGAACTCTCCGCGAAGCGTCGAAAATCGAGAGGAGAGTTGATCGAGTTCCGGATTAGTGACATCCGTGCCGTAGTTCTTGCACTCGACAAACACGTACCGACTCTGAATCCTTTGCCGAATGAGATATCTAAAGAATCCATCCCTCGCTGTATTCACGTATGAGATGTCAATCCGCTTGCGCCCGTCGTGAATTTTACTCTCCTTGTCCGACATGGAGAGTGAGGGGTAGAAGATGGCGGTCAGCAGGGACTCGACGGCATCGTGATAGCGCGTGGCATCCGGCTTTCCAGCCGGAACGTCTAGAACTGCTTGCAGGAGTTGCTCGTAATCCGGCATCGGGGTGTCTGCCGTGTCAGACAGTTCCCTGTGGGTCAGCGGCTGAGGCGCAACTTGCCTCTTGATGGTCCGGTAGTGCTCGTACACGGATGGCCGTTTAAGTGTTTCGCGTGTGACATCCGGCTTTGTGCTGCCATATTTCTCCGCGATCTGCTTTTTGGTGACCGCGACCTTACCGCGAGAGCGAACTGTCTCCGTAAGTCCTCTAAGTGCAATCTTGGACTCCTCGTCTTGAAGTACTGGCACCAAGTGGTTTCGGTAGTACTCGCTGCGGGACATGTGCATGGAGCGGCGTACGATCATCTTGGGCACCAGGAGCAGCTTATTTCCATCAGGGGTCGGCAGTTCAGTGAAGCCGTTTTCCCACTCCAAGGTATGGGGGTTCCAAACCGGACCGCTCACAACATCATCTTCCAGGGGAATACCGAAGAGTTCCGCCATCTGCTGAGTGTAGGTGATGAGAGGACCACGGATGATATTTGTAGTGATGTCGGAGACAATATCCTTATCGACGCCATCGATGAAGAACGCGGTATCTTCGAGGTCTTGAATTAGCCCAGTTTTTGCAGCTTCGCTTTCCGCGAGCTTTTCCGCGAAGGCAGCCCCCATTTTACTTCCGAAACCCCTGCCTGCGCTCGGGCCACGCGAGATCCCCAGGTGTGTCTCATTGGGTTCGCGAAGCTGGCTAAGCAGGGAAACCGTTCGCCGCTTATCGTTCGAGCGAACGGAATCAAGTACGCTATCAAAGAAGGTTTCGAGCATTTTAAGGCATTGCTTGCCCCAGTCATCCTCAAGGTACCGAATCGACCCAGGGTCCACGTACACTCGAATGTCATTCACCGTGTCCACGTCTACAAAATCAAGCGCGCCCTGGGTTCGTCCCAGCCGGTAATACTCGGAAACGCGCGCCATGACTTCCCCCTGCTTTCGTTGGACTACCCACCCATACACATTTTCTCTTGGCCGGCCCCGGCTGTAAAGCACGCGTCTGCTCGTGCATCTGCGCACACAGGGCCACCGCTAAGTGATGCTACGACCCACCACTGACAACAGCCTGAGCCCGGCCTCAAAATAGATCATGTGTTTGATTTGCCTGAGGTGCAACCTCATCGTGCAGCCCGCACAGGCGTGAGGAGGGCGCCCTCCGTTGAGGCCTACGTTCGGCCCCAGTACTGCACCGACGGAGCGGTGTCAGACCGCTGCCTTACAGTGCTCCTAGTTGTCTGTTCCGGAGCTTTGGGGGGCCTGTGGCTGCGTGGCTTTTGACCTGCAATCCGAACGGTGTTTTCGACCTTCCGCGCTTCCGTGATGAGGGTAACGACCTCACCTCATGGACGATCTCTCAGCACAAGCGCGAGGTAGCAGCCGGCGATCAGTTCGTCCTGTGGATGTCCGGCACTAACGCGGGGATCGTTGCCCACGGTCACTTCACCGGCCAAGCTGCGCACGGTAGGCCGGACACGACTTACTGGCTGACCGACCCAGGGGAGCGAGACTACGTTCCGCTAGAGGTCGACCAGTGGCTTGACCGGCGCATTCCCAAGAGCCAACTTGCCGCTGATCCGCGGATGTCTGGCGCCACCATCCTCACGATGCCGGGAGGACGGAACCCCCACCGGTTGAATCGCGCTCAGTGGGAGGCGATCCATGAGGCCCTCGAAGCAGCATCAGGAGAAGACCCGGGCTGGGATCTCAACCCCGGTGACGAGATCCGCCGTGTCAAACTGCACGCGCACTACGGGGGAAGCACCCAAAACGGGATCAGCCCGTCAGGTACAACGAACAACATCCTCATCTTCACCGCAGCTAGCTCGGGCCACCAGCACGGTTACTTTGACACCTGGAACGAGGACGGCACGTTCCACTACACCGGCGAAGGACAAACCGGTGACCAGAGGATGGTTCGGGGCAACAAGGCGATCCTTGAGCACCGCGAGACCGGAAAACGGTTGCGCCTCTTCGACGGCGCCCGCGGAACAGTGCGGTACCTCGGAGAATGGACGCTAGACCCCGAACAGCCCTACTCGGAGGACCAGGCGCCAGCCACTGGAGGCGGCGACCTCCGCAAGGTCATCTGCTTCCACCTTGTCCCGGTCAGAGCCACCATCAGCGCCCCGGAAGTCGAGATTGGACAGGACTACGTAGCCCCGGACGAAAGCGTCACGCCGACGCCCGCCACACAGAGCGCACCTGATCCAGATTTGGTCGGCCGCAACCTGTCGACGCACCGAAGGCTGCAGAACGAGCTCGCCAAGCAAGCGCAGAATCGGGGCTTCACAGCGCTCTCCCCTGACGTATCCGATCCCGACTTCGATCTAGCCTGGCGCGATACTGAAGGGCGACTGACTGTCTGCGAGGTCAAGTCGTTGACACCCGCCAACGAAGCGCGCCAGCTTCGTGTGGGGCTCGGTCAAGTCCTCGACTACCAAGACCAGCTCAGCGACCGAGCCCCCGACGTGTCGGCAGTCTTGTGGGTCGAGCGGGAACCGTCCGAACGGCGATGGATCACCTTGTGCCGGCGGGTCGGTGTGACTCTCGCCTGGCCCTGCCAGGAGGACTCGGTCTTCCCGCAGTGAGCGAAGCTGACATCCGCCGCCGACATCGCCACTCGCAGTCGAGAGCACGCCACGCTTGCTCACAGGCATCGGTGGCGGCCGCGGGACGGGGGGTTCTACTTCGCAGTGTCCTCACAGGTGGAAGCCGGCTTGGCGCTAATTCCCTGCACGGTCTGACTATTGGCGCTATGGATTTCTACCTCGCCGTCACCATCTCGATCTAGCACGGCCCCGTCAGGCAGGGGTGTCAATGTACTCTCTTCTCTGAGCCATCCAACCCCGGCTCGGTCGCTGAATCTCATCCGAACGACGACCACCAACGCGCTATCTTTCACGTCGCGAATTCGACCCAGTCCATTCCGCGGCCACTTGAGCGCTTCTTCCTTGATGATCATCTCAGTGCATGGTGGAAGCGAGGGCAGGATGAGAGGCAGGGACTGCCAGCCTTCCTCCGCGCCTTCGTTAACGTTGAGTTCCACCTTGATGTTGGATATGGGATCGGGTGTCCTGTTCATAAAGTGCCAGCGTGAGTCTCTGGCGAAATAGTCCTCTGTCCAGTAGGTCACGCGTGACGCTTGGCTGAGTCGCTCTCGTGCGGAGTCTTCCTGGGATTGCTGCAATTGATCCTGTGATACACGAGCTTGGAAGTACGTCGCCACACTCGTGAGCAGCAGACTCCCAGCACCCACGATCACCGCCACGATGGTGCCGATCCTCGCCCAGTCAAGCCGACTCCACCAATTCCTTGTCCTCGTTTGGCGGGCCCGTATCCGCCTTGGCCTAGTCCGCTGCCTCGCGAGTCGTAACCTCACCAGTCGTTGCACCCCGTTCTGCACGTGCGTTCCTTTTCCCTGTCAGGCTCACAAAGAGACGTCAACGGTTCGAGCCAACGAGTGCCCGCTGAAAGGATCTGAAATTACAGGCGGCCTTAACATACGAGGCACTAAGGTGCTTAGAATCACGGACCCACCTCGCACTCAGGCTGGCAGGAGCAGACGCGGTACGTACTGATCGATTCGGGCCAACCCTGGAATGATCTTAGCGATTCTTGCCAATTCCGTTGACCCGGTCGGGATATTAACAACTGCGGCGCCTGCTCCGTGTGCGACATTTCCTCGCTCACGACCGAACTCGTCCAAGATGTCGAGTAGACCGATCGCAAAACATGCATCGCGATACCCCAGAGGGCAAAGGAGCATCCGGACATTACCGGCTTTCACGCCCCCGTTTTCTTTGATGACTTTGCGATGACGCTTAATTGCGGCCACGAGTAGGGACGGGTCTGCTGCTACCGCTTGCTGTGCCGCATGTGAGTCATACGCCGGGAATCTCGCGTTCACTGCTTGTGCTTTATTAGCGAGAGGGATGATGGACGAACTGACGAGAAGATGGTGCCCAGCATGGGTCAGCAAGCCCCGGTTAACTGCACGATCTTCCGTCACAGCCAGCACCTGCTCAGCCACGTCCTCCAAGTAGGCCTGGACCTCGGAATGCGCCAAAACTCGAAAAGCATGTAGGTGATCAATGTCGGCCTGCGTTACCGGCACTAGAGTGGTTGTGATGTGCAAGTTGGTAGCGAGCTCCTGGATCCGCCACTTGAGCTCTCGACCGCGTCGAGAGCTCCCCGGTATGGACTTAATCGACTCCCCGAGAAGCACTGAAACCCCATCAGACTCGCGGTGCGATCGGCAAGAAACTGTGCATGAAATCTTCGTATCGCAGGTTCATGCCGATCGCTTCCCCAAGGACGGAGCCCCACATCTCCAAGCGTCCAAGAGCAGCATCACGAGTCTTGGTTGTTGATGTCAAAAATCCAGCAAACCGAGCGTTGGTTGAGGCAATCCGTTCAAATGCTTCGACGATCTTTGTGGGGTCTTCCAAAGCTCGTTGCCGAACCGCTGGATCGGTGAAGTACCACGTCATCGTCTCAAAAACTCCGACATTGAATCGCGGCATATACTTCTTGCGACCTCCGTCATAACGCAAGAACGCCACTTTACCGAAAATTTCAAAGGTCAAATCAATGGCGGACTCCATCTCGCGGACTAGCTCATTCAAGTCTGCCTCAATATCCAGATAGTGATCGTTTCCTCCCTTCAGGACGCGATCCAGGAAGTCCCTCAAGTCCCCCCGATACTTGCCTGCATTGGTTTTAAACGCGATAAAGCGCAGTAGCGTCTCGGCATCGCGGAGTCGAGGATCCTCAGCCGGCAGGCGTCGAGCTCGGAGAAGTTGCTGACTCGCTCCACTCCGGCGATTTACGAAGTTAGTCATACGCCCCGGATAGAGAGCCTGACGAAGCTCATGCGAAGCGAGGGGGACACTCTGTCGATTGAGTCGAGAGAAGATCAGGTGCAGTAGGGCAGGTGTACGCCAATTTCGCACCACGATCGTTCGAATTGGTTGGGCCAGCAATGAGCGGGCAAAACTTCTAGTCTCCTGTTGGGTTCGAATTTGCTCATAGGTTCGCCCCTTCAGTTTTTCATCGAGCAATTCCAACCCCTTCAAACGCAGAGGAGCTCCGGGGCTTTTGAGGAACTCCCGCAGTGCGGTGAGTCGCTGCTTCCCGTCGAGCACGTAAAACTGGTTGGGGTTTACGTTGCTTTCGGCCAGAACCAAGGGAGGTACCGGCAGGCCCAGCATCAATGACTCGATAAAGAGACTCTGCTTCTCTTCGTTCCAGGCAGTCCGACGCTGAAATGGCGGGGAAGTTAGGAGGGAACCCGTGGAGTCCGGGTCATCGGGGTCGCTGTCGATTTGCTCGACCACTGTCCCTACCGTCCAGTCAAGGGTGTAAATGACCGTTCCTTGAACCTGAGCAAATGTCAGGTTACCCGGCGCCTCATAGTCCTCGCGGAACTCATCCTCAGAATCCATCGCGAAGTAGATGCGAGAATCAGAGTCGCTGACGTCGCTCATTTCATCCACTCCAAGTAGGGCGCTGTTAGGGGTAGTTGTACCTAATCAGGGTGCAAGCCTAACTCTAGGTTGGAGATGCGACTCCCGACGGTTCCCTCGCTGAACGGCAGTTGCCCAGCTGATCCCTCGTCTGGGCGACAGCTACAGGGCCGAGACGCCAAGCGAGTAGTCCGCATCCCCTTCAGTGCCCCCTCAACAGCCCTGACGACGAGTGGTCTCGCCCCATGCGAACCAGGGCGGTGCTCGCCGGGCGCCCGCCCCCGGACGTCTTGCACAGGAAGCTGGTGTGCACCGACCCTTGCAAGCCGGCATCTGCGGGACCAAGAAGAGCGGCGCCGAGTCCATCGTTGTGTCCGGTGGTTACAGACTTCGGCGATGCCATCGTCTACACAGGCCAACGACAGCAGAGGCAACCAGTCTCGGCGTCGCTCGAATCTTGTTTCTGGATCACTTTCAGTGCTGGGCTGACGGAGGGTCACCGTGGGCGTCGGCAACGGTCCGAGGTCACGCGGCCAGGAGGACGCGCTTGCGTAGAAGGTCCAGACTCGCCCGGCCGAACATCTGCCGCTTCAGCATCTTGATCCGGTTCACCTGCCCCTCCACCGCCCCCGAACTGAACGGCAACGTCAGCCCAGCCGTCACCGCCACCTGATCACCAACGACCCCGTTCACGAACGAAAGCAGTTCGGGCGGGCCCTCGGCCTGGACCTTCTCGATCCAGCCCGGGAGCTGGTGGCCGGTGCGGGCACTCATCATCTCGGCGAACGCGTGGACATGGCTGGCGGCGGCGTCGAGGTCGGGGCATCGGGCGAGGATGGCCTTGAGCTTGAGGGTTTCCTCCGGGGCGAGGCTGTCGGGGTGCCGTGTGATCCAGCCTGTGACCGCCCGCACTGAGGGTGGCCGGACCTTCTCGCGGGGCGGGGCGCCCGGCGAGAACGACCCGGACTTCGTCCTTCTGGACGGGACCCTCGCCGAATGCGACCGGGTCGGCGACAGCCGCGCGGACTACTCGGCCAAGCATCGCCGCCATGGGGTGAACGTGCAGGTCGTCACCGACCCCACCGGCGAGGTGCTGTGGATCTCGCCCGCGCTGCCGGGTCGCACGCATGACCTGACCGCGGCCCGCACTCACCGGATCATCCGGATCTGCGAGCGGCAGGGCGTACCCGTACTGGCCGACCGCGCTTACCAGGGCGCCGGCCCCTGGGTCACCACCGGGCTCAGACGACCACCCGGCGGCGAACTCACCCCCACGCAGCGCACCCTCAATCGCGCACTGGCCCAGGCCAGAGCTCCCGTCGAGCGCGGCATGGCACGGCTGAAGTCCTGGCAGATCTTCCGCAGAGCCCGCATCAGCCCCAACCGCATGACCGTCATCGCCAAGGCCGTCCTCACCCTGGAGAGGCAACGCTGAAAAGGCTCACTGACGCGCTGCACGAGGTGACGGCATGGCCGCAGACAACGCGGCGAGTATCCCCGAGGGCCTGATCGTTTCAGTGCTATCGGCTGTCGTTGTCTCGGTACTCGGTGTCGCGAACCTCTGGTTCCAGGAGTGCATTCGCGACGCAATGAGGAGGCCAGACGCCGGCGACTCCTCGACGAAGCCCGGGCATATCTCGGTTTTCTAGCCGAGTGGCTTGACGCCCATGCTGTGATCGCACCAGGCACCAGCATCGACTCTGTGCAAGCACAGGCGGCAAGAGTCTTAGATCAGCAACTGCGCAACGTTCACGCGTCGTACACCGAGGCCCGGGTCCCGCAGCGCACCCCGCTGGCAGCCCAGTTCAGGAGGCTCCTGCTGCTGTACCCGCTGCGCTCCATCGCAGGGTCGTTGGTGCGACTGCTGTTCTACCTCGTGGTAATCATCGTGTTCAGCGTGACTCCGGGTCTCCTCCTCGACGAGCGGAATGCCTGGGGGGACAGGATTGGTGCGTCAGCAGTGTTGATCGTGACAGGCGGTGGCCTCCTCTACGGACTATGGCGTCTGACTAGTCGCCTATCACCGCGCGCAAGGGTGCTCAGCCACGGTGATGGGTGTGCGACTTCGTAACCACCGGAGCCGATCGGCCCGTGTCAGAACCGTGCCAGGTCCTGCGGGGAACCACGGGGAATGGCGGAGACTGGGTCGTCGACCAGCCAGCTCCCGTAGCCGCTCCGTTGCAGGTCAGCCCAGGAGCCGCCCGTAGAAGACCCGAGCTTCCCAAGCTGAGGGTTCCACACCACCGTCATGCGCAGCCGTCATGGCTTGCTCTGGCCGACGGCACCGGCAGCGTGGCTGAGGCCGGTGGGGGTACAGCGAGGCATACCGCGCGTGCTCGGCCGGCGTTCTCGCCGTCGTGGCTAACTGTCGTCGGTTGACGCCCAGACGACCGCGTACCTCATTCGAGTAGACGTCACCCACCTGCGGCCAGCTCGGCAGGGCTGTGCCTCCTCGGCACCATGACAAACCCCGATGGCCCGTACGTGAAGGTGCACTTCCGGCTGGAGATCGAGGACGACTAGGGACTGCTGTCTCCTAAATCTGTCCGTGAGATCGTCGTGCTCGTGATCGAGTCCTGGGTGATCAATGACGACAGCCCTGTCCCTGTGTCGTCCGAGACGGTGCTGGAAACTCTTCGGTCGAGGATCGACAGCGGGCAGCTTGAGACATGGCCGACCAGTTCGTCCGGCCGGTCCCTGGCCTTCGTGACGAACACCGAGCGCGCGATGGTGATGCAGCTCGAAGAAGAGGACGATCCCGGCGAGCATGCCGTGGCCCCCGGGGCTCAGAGGGCGAGCGACGGGTTCGTCCTCTGCAACGGGCAGGAAGACGAGTCGCATGGCCAGGCCGCGCCACTGCTTGAGCCGGTTGATGCATCGCTCGACCGCGTTGCGCTGCTTGTACGACTCTGCGTCGAAGGCAGGCGGTCGGCCCCGGCGCGGCCACGCCGCAGACGATGGCCGATCTGATCGGACGGCTGGGGGACGACAGCGCGAATCCCGCGCCGGCGGAGATGATTCCGGATCGCGCGGGATGAATATGCGCGGTCAGCCAGGACGGCATCGGGTCGGGTTCTCGGTCTTCCGGGTCCGCTTCGCGGAACGCGGATGGCGGCCATGATGGTCTGGAAGGCCAGAGCGTCGAGTGTGGTCAACGCGTTTCACGAACTCGGAGTCTGCGGCGAGGGCATTGAACGGTTCGGCACGCTCGCCCTGGACGTTCCGCCCACCGCCGACCTCTCCAAAGTGCAGAAGCTGCTCAACCATTGCGTAGCCAGGGAGTGTGGAACACGGAAGAGGGGTGCATCACTGCTCAGTAGCGGGTTGCCTCCGTCGGCTGAGGCCGTTCATGTGATCTGATGCACGACTGGGCCGTCTAGGGGCCGTCCGAGGCTGCTCGACATGGCGCCGGCATCGACTCAACCAGCCCAGTCGTGCGGAGCTCCTCGACCAGCTACGTCAGCAATGAGGACCACCCTGGACGCCTCATGCCCGCCTTCTCAGCCGCGGGGCCCGGATGCCCCGTCAGCGTCGGTTGAACCGATCCCAATCTGCGGCCTTCAGGGTCGGGTCCCCGCGTCCGCCCCAGCCCACTGTCCGCGATGATTGATTTATTGGTCACCAGAGATGACGGCGCGTACAGCCTTGTCCAACTCCTGCATGAATTCGCCGAATATTGATTGCCGCTCACGCAACGCAACAATATATGGACTCATGACAGTAGCTCGCAGCACTTTGAGAGACTGCCCGGGATCCTTATACCGCATGGAATCTTCAATTCGGCACCGATCAAAAAGCCTTTCCAGTGTGGAATACGGGTAATCAGGCTCTTTGAACTCGGTTATAGAAAGGAAGAACGGTTGGCTATAGCTGTGCTCGTGCTCACCCAACTCGGAGCTGATAGAAAATTGACGATAAACAGCCTCAGTAACCCTGTTTATGTCGTCGATCTGCCGGTGCCCGTTGCGAGCTACACCGAATATAACGATATTCGTGTCAGGATTCTGCCCCTGATAGGGAAGGAACTCATAGTCCGCTTCGAAGGAATTGGCGCTCGATATATCTTGCCAGTGGACGAACCATTCATAGAGCTCACGAGCAGCTAGCGCCGAAGCTCGGATGATCCGACCGTGGCCATCATGATGAAGGGGCATGACCTGCGTACTGAGACGAAGGGCGGCAGCCGCGGCGCCTGGGCGTGAACCCTCTAGAATGAACGGGCCGAAAGATTCAACCTTGCGTTTCCTGTCAGCCCATCTCTGGCCTTCGTGCCAACTGAGGTGTCGGGGAGGCAAGCTGATGAGCATGTCAGGAGTCGCACCAGTAATATAGGGCGCCTCTTGTTCCACGAAATGCCTGATCCGGTCATTCCTGTAAGCTACCGCACCACATGAATAGGGAATGTAACCCATCTTGTGGGGATCCACTGTTATCGAGTCGGCTTGAGGGAAGTTGTAGAGCGCGCGGCATACCTCAGGATCACCCCACTCACACATAATTGCTCTAGTGTATTTCCCTAGCGATATCTCCACGTCTTCTCTAACGTAACTGCGAACTAGTCCAACCCAGTCTTCCTGGCTCAACTCCAATACGCGATGAATCTCATCTCTCGAACTGTAGGATTTCCTCGTGAGCTGCCGAAATTTTTCCATCGCCACTTTCAGCAGGGTGTAGTACTCCTTGGAATCCGTTGAGGTGAGAGTACGCGAGAGACTTTCTCTCAGCACCTTAACTTTCTCGTCCTGCTGGGAGCCAGAAGCTTCGGCACGTCCAAGTCTTACGATGTTTTCATGCCATTCAGTCATGTCGTTGCTGTAAGACACTCCAAGATGTTCAGACAGTTTTCTTCGAACTACTTCTTTTTCTACCTCCGGGCGAAGCGAATAGAAGGTCCGGAAGTAGCCACCCCACGCAGCATCGACGTGTAGCCAGAAGCTATAGTCCTCCTCTTCCAGCTCCTTTCTGACACCCACTACGCGGTGCAGGGGATCGACCGCCCCCTCTTCTGTCGTCCCAGCCGCAGCCACTACTGCTATGGGAAATTGCCTGTTCTTGATTGCGGCAAGTTTGTTTTTGAGATCACTAGGATCCATTCTGAATTTGTCATCAGTGTCAACGAATATGATGTTGTCACGGCCAATACCAAGGACATCGGCAGCTTTTCTGACGCTGTAGTGAGAGGCCCCTGAAGCCAGCAAGCACGGGGGGAATTTTGCGGCCGCTTCGAAGAATCCACGTTGCGGTGAATATTTGCTGGCCGCAAGCATCTCCTTGCCCCGCGAGATAGCATCTCCCGCCGAGATCTCTTCCTTGTTCATTATTGCATTGATGAATCGGGCTAGCAGATAGATGCTTTCATTGGGTTTTAGTAGCAACATCTGCTCTTCGGTCACGTGATCAATGTCGCGCTCCATGTTTTTCGCGAGACTGTGACTGGGCAGTTTAACTTTCAGGGGGATCCTCTCCGCTTCTGCGGCATCCTTTATAGCGAGCGCAGAGTATCGTACGGTCCGCGCAACCCATAGAGCCTCAATGTTTGCCGACGTGCCTCCGGAGGTCAAATGAGCCCATCCAAACTCATGTAGAAGTTGATTCTCGTAATCTGAGTACTGAGCCTCATTAGTTGGAATGTTCGGCGGCTTGCGATACCCCAACATTTCTAGGAGACTCTCACAGGCGTCGATCTCCCAATCGACGGTTACATAGCCCGACTGCGGCGTGACATTGTTTGAGTTATAGAGCATGCCTGCGAACATTCCCAGCAAACCTGCCATACTGACATCTGATTGCTGGTGCCCGATGTACCGGGGCGAGTGAAATGGGAAGCTTTGCCTCAGATCCGCGAGCAGTTGCGTGAGGTTCTCTTCCAGACCGTCAAAGTACTCTTGAACATCATATTGGTTACTTCTCCGGAGGATCGGTACATCCCCGGGGAAGTAATTGCGACGCCAATACATCGCGTCTCGAAGAGTATCTAGTATCAGTTCCTCAAAGAGGTCCGAATTCTCGGCTTTGGGCCCCAGGAACCATGCGCGCAATGGGTTGACGTCATCCATGACGGTATCCCCTGAACTTGACGATTTCGGCCCACCCACGTAGGCGGCGCCTCGTGTGGTGGAAGCCCTCGATCTATACGCTCTTCTATCGAATCACTGACGGGAATGCCGTGCATCTTGGGGAGCATGGGCTCCGTGTCCATCCACGTGGGGAGGCCGCTTAAGGGGCAGGGCTGACCTGCTTCCGCGAGGGCGTCAGCCCTGCCCTGTGCCACCTGGGTGAACCCTTCGATGCCGCCCCAGAAATCGCCTACCGGCGCGCCCTCAGACGCTGCTGCAAGAGGTCGCTGAGCACCTCAACCGGTGATTGGGGTACATCGACGGATACGTTCAGGCGCGCTACCCCCACATCACCCGAGAGACGCGCAGCGAGACTCGGCTTTCTCGGCTTCGGTGCCCGAAGTCTCAGCGGCAGCCGGCGTGACGGGGCGAGGAGGGGGGCCGAGTCGTGCTCGGGCTCCCCTCCCCGGTTGAGACGGGGGTCGTTGACGGCAGATGTTGCTTGCGGCCGCTGTTTCAGAAGCGGAGCGGTTCACTCACGCCCAGGAGGTGACCGCGGCTGGTTGCGACGCGGAGCACGTCCCGGAGAGTCGCGGTCAGTTCCCCGGTCAACCGTCGTAGATCTTCCGGGTCCGCGTCCTGGTCGTCGAGGGTGTCCGAGGAGTGCTCCAACAGGATTGCCGCCGTGTCGAGTTGGTCCGCTTCGATGTTGTCCGCCAGGCGGGACATGTAGCCGCCCTTGTCATCCGTGCTCAGGTAGCAGGGCTTGCCCTCCGGGCCCGACCACGGGAGGAGGCGCAGTTCATTCTGTGCTGTCATCCTGACGTCTGCCTCTCGTCGGGCGTGTTGTGGGTGGTGAAGACTGCGTCGGCTCGATCCCCTGGGAAGACCAGAAGGGCCGCCTCGACCACTCGGCCGGTGGGGTCGGTCGCGACGCGCGTGATCGCCAGAACTGGCGTGACGGAGTTGGTTCGTAGGGTCGACGACTCGTCCGGCGTCGGCGGACGGGCGCAGAGCGTTTCCCGGACAGCGGCCGGCGGAGGGCCGAGTACGGCGAATCTCCTGACTGCCTCCGGGCACGAGGATTCGTCGTCGAGCACTCCGGTCGGCGCCAGGTCGCGCGGAATGTAGATACGGGCCAGTCCGTGCGGTGACTCCCCCTCGTGGCTGACGCAGAAGAACTCCGCGAGAGGGCTGCCCGTCGGCACCCTCAGCAGAGTCGTCAGGTGCCCGTCGGCCTGGACCGTAGCGGTGCGAACGGTGACGCGCAGCGCCGCTTCGGCGGCGGTCCATGGGTCCATCGTCCCCCAGCCACCGACGTACATGATCCGGCTGAGGGGGCGGCTGACGAAGTTGCCCTTGCCGTGGATCTTCTCGACTAGGCCTTCGCCCTGGAGCACCGCGAGGGCCCTCCGCAGCGTCACTGTGCTGACCTTGTACCGGTCGGCCAAGTCGGCTTCGGACGTGAGTCGTTCGCCGGGCTTGAGGTGGCCGGTCGTGATCTGGTGCCGGAGATCGTCGACGATGTCGTGATGGCGAGAGGGCACGGACTGGGTCACCGCCTTCTCAGCATCCGCACGGCGACGAGCCTGGTTCGCGTGTGTATGGTCAACAACTCACCCGAGTCGAAGAGGATTTGCTTCGCGCCCTGGGAGAGCTGGAAGAGATCCTGCACCCGGCATGCCCGGCCTCCGAGTTGGATGATGTCGCCGCGCTGCACGGTGGCCGCGGTCACCTCGACGTTGGATGCCAGCGTGCCGACGGGCACTCGCTCCCTCACCGCTGCACCTCCGGGGGCTTCATCTGGCTCGACGTCGAATGGCATGGGCAGTCGCACGCCTCGTAGACCACCGGGAGGTCGACTGGCGCCGAGGCTGGGGAGGACTCCGCGCAGGCGTGGTGGGTGCCGATCCGGCATACGGTCGATCGGTAGGGGACGGCCGAGGTGTCCGTGACGCTGGTCTGTCGACGGGGAGGCATCAGTGGACCCCCACCAAGGCCGACCAGGCGTCGGCCGGTAGATAGGGAGCGACCACCACTTCGCGCGTTCTCACGCGCTTCTCCCAGGCCAGTACGTACGGACGAACGAGCGCGGCGTCCTCACCCCTGAGCGTTTGCCGGTGGTCCACGTCGTCGGAGACACGCCGGCGCTCGGCCGTCGTCCTGCCCGAAGACAGGGAGGAGGCGGGGGTGGCCGACGGCCCGGAGGTGGTTAAGGGGCGGCGGTGCCTGCCCCTGGGGAAGTGCCGTTCTCTGGTGAGCGAGACGGCACGGCGGATACGGTTGAGCACGCTGGTCAGCTCCTATCGCTGATGGCCCGGTCCCCCGACATCGCCCGTCGTGGGGACCGCTTTGCGTACGACCGCCCAGAGGGTACGGCCGTTCATGCTGGTGGCCAGGAGCCCGAATCGATCGGCTTCCGCCACCACGTCCAGGACCTCCCGCCATGACTCGGCGGAGAGTGCGTCCGGCACCTCCGCTTCCACCGACGTGTGGCGGAGGTGTTCCTCCACTCGCGTGAGCAGCCCGAGTGCGGACAGCCGGGCGGCGAGGGCCGCCGCGCTAACTCCCGAAGCGGGCACAGGGCAGCCTCCGTCACCAGCGATCACTTTGAGTGAAGCTAGTTAACTAGATTAGAGCTAGTGGACTAGATTTTCCATATGCCTGAGCAGCCGCCCTATCTCCGCATCGCCGACGAACTCCGGCGGCGGATCGCGGAGCACGTGTGGGAGCCGGGAGACCGCCTGCCCTCCCGCGCCCAGATCGGCGAGGAGTGCGGCGTGGGCGAGAACGTGGTCCGCCGTGCGCAGGAGTTGCTGATCTCCCAGGGTGTGTTGGAGGGTCGCGCCGGATCGGGCACGTACGTCGCCGAACCCCGTCAGCGAGTGCGGGTGGTCCGTTCCTCGGCGCGCGAGCAGCCCAGCGGGTCGCCATTCCGCACGGACATGAAGGCTGTCGGCAGGCAAGGGGACTGGGAGAGCCGGACCGACGCCAAGGTGCCGGCGCCGACGGAGATCGCGGCACGGCTGGGCATCGCCGAGGGTGAGCTGTGCGTCCGCACGACGTACGAGTTCCTGGCGGACGGCAAGCCCGTGCAGCTGTCGACGAGTTGGGAGCCGTACGACCTCACGGCCGGCACCCTCGTCATTCTGCCCGAGGGAGGGCCGCACGCCGGGGCGGGCGTCGTGAACCGCATGGCCGCCATCGGCATCACTGTCGGCCACGCCGTGGAGCAGCCGGAGCCGAGGCATGCGACCGCCGAGGAGGCGTCGCTACTCGGCATCCAGAAGGCCGCGCTCGTCACGCACATCCGGCGGACGTACTACAGCGACGGGGGACGGCCCGTCGAGACAGCGGACATCGTCGTGCCCGCCGCTCACAGCGAGATCGTCTACGAGATCCCGATCAACCGCTAACGGGAGAGAGCCGCCTCATGGCGTAGCCCCTCGGCTCGTATCGTGACGTCATGCGCAACGAGCGGCACGATGAGCGGCTGTCGGACGAGGAGTTGGAGTTGTTTCTCCAGTACCTCCACAGGTTCGCGAACCATGACCTCGATCTCTTCGCCCTCATGCAGGTTGGAGACTCTGAACACCCCGCCTACGTGTCCTTCAGCAGGAAGCCGGAAGCGGGTGTCGACCCTTCGGCCTACCGGCGGCCGTAGATCGACTCCGGGCCATGTCGAATGCGTGTCGAAGTCACCGAACCTCCGCACTCAGCACCCCGAAACGGCCAGGTCAGGCCTGCTCATCCGGTGGTCCGCTCAAGCGCCTTCTAAGCGCTTGGCCGCAGGTTCGAGTCCTGCCGGGGGCGCCCAGTCTCCGCCCTCCTTCGGGAGGGCGTTTTTGCTGGTCCGGGCACGTTTCACTAGACACGGCGAAGCCCGGGCACTCCCCCGACGCTCAAGGGGAGGCTCTGGGGCGGTCCGGCTGTCACCGGGCTTTCGCGGGTGGCCGCGTCGAATACGTGTCGAAGTTTTTCGTCGAATTTTTCGGCCGGAACTGTCAGCCGACATCCGGCATCCGGCAGCTCGGGGAGATCCCCCGCAGCTTCGAGCCGCCTCTTGTGGTCAGTCAACCGCATGGCTGACGCCTGCCGAGGCAAGGCCAAGCCCCGCGCGGTGAGCCGCGGAGCAGAGAAGTACTGGGTCGTACGACGGGGATCGCGCCCGCCGCCTAGGACCCGACGTCGAAGAAGCCGGACTTCAGGTCCCCGATGATGACGTCGAGTGGATGCCCGCTAACGGTGAGCGGTCCGCTCCAGGGCGCGCTGAGTGCGAAGAGCAACGCCAGGCTCAGCCCGACCACACTCGCAACGCCCAGAATGAGCAGTGACGTTCGCAGGCTGCTGCGGAAGATGAGTGCGCCGGCGTTCACGATCAAGGCCAGTCCGCCAGCCACAAGCGTGACGACGTAGAGCACGGGCACGTCGCGCGAGGCAGCCGCAACGCGTGCGCGACGACTACTGGTGACGCTGTCCAGGGAAACCAGCAGCTCCGTGCTCGCCGGGGTTCCCAGCTCGGGCCGGGCCGCCTCGGCACGCACCCTCCGCTCCAGCCGTGCGATCGCGCGAGCGGTGGCCGGATCGTCACCGGACGCCGCTGCCGTACCCTTCCATTCCCTGACACGCGTGGCCTGCAGGTAGTCCAGCAGTGCCGAATGGATCGGCTCCGGCTGGACTCGCGGACTTGTCGCCGACCACGCCAGGCGGGAGGCCGCGGCCGCCTCGTCGCTCACCAATCCTTCCGCCGCGCGCAGGTAGCTGGCCTCGCTGGCCAGGGAGAGCGCCGCAAAGATCGCGAAGGCAGCGCCGAGTGTAGGCATCAGGGGCATGGCGATCTGGGGCACCCGGTCCTGTTCCTCGACCGGTACGAGCGCCCGGACGCCGACCCGCGCCACGACCGCGACCAGTAGGGCAAGAGAGAGCCAGCCCACGACCAAAACCACCGTCGGCAGCGAGGCCAACCAGTTCACGGCATCACCTACAGCGCGTTCCCGCGAGCGTCACACGGCGGCGACACATCGCCCCCACGGCCTGGAGCTCCTCGTCGATCACCTTCAATGAACGCTCCATGATCACAGGTCGAGGTCCTCCGATGCTCGCGACGCCCGGCACGGCATCTCGCTTCGTTGGCCAATCGGCCGAGTACGGCCCAGTACGGCCCAGTACGGCCGACCACACCGGCAGCTCAGGCAGGACGCTCTCCGGGAGGAGCCCCGGCCCTCGACGTACCGCGGACCCTCGATCGCGCCCTGCGTCGGCACGGGCAGCTCCGCGCCGAGGGACGAGCGGGTACTGGTCAGCTCGTCCAGAAGTCCCACCAGCGGGTCAGGATCAGCATTCCGACGACCCCGATGTGCAGCAGCGGCAGTACCCAGGTGAATTCAGCGAGGAAGGTCTTCAACGGGGCCGGCGCGGGCAGGAAGCCGTTCAGGACGGTGAAGGACGTCACGTACCAGAACAGAATGATCGTCGCTGTCCATGCCAGACAGCACCACAGGCACAGCGCGTTGATCCGGTACAGCGACTCGAACTGCAGCCACGACACGAACCCGATGCCGAAGAGGCACCCGGCCAGGAAGGTCAGCCAGTACCAGCCGGGGAACGCGGCCCCGGCCAGCAGGCTCATGCCGACGCAGATCACGATGCCGTAGGCCACCAGGCCCAGCATCGGGTTGGGGAACCCGAAGGCCGAGGCCTGGTCGCTCTTCATCACGCTGCCGCAGGACAGCACAGGGTTCAGGCTGCACCCCGGAACGAAGGCCGGGTTCTCCAGCAGCTTGAACTTGTCGAGGGTGATGATCCAGGAGGCCAGCAGCCCGGCCGCCCCCGTAAGCACCAGCAGCAGTGCGAACGCCCGGCCGGCGCCCGCGGTCCGCCGCATCAGCCGCGCAGGCTGCGGGCCGGCAGGACGACGTGCGCGGCGGCGCGCAGGGTCTCCTCGGCGCCGGCGAACGCGGCCAGCGCCTCCGGCGCGACCCGTTGGCCCGGCCGGGCCTCGGGCCATGGGCGGGTGGTGAACACGAGGTAGGCGTGGCCGCGTTGGGCGACAGCCGAGAGCCACTCCGGCGGCGCCGCGCACTGGGCCCTGAGCTGCGGCATGGTCAGGACCGCCTGACCGGCCTCGACGAGCAGGGTCACCGGCAGGCTGGGCTTGGCGGTGCCGTCGACCAGGTCCCCGCCGACCGGCAGGCCGTTGCGCTGCAGCAGCTGCTCGACGGCGGCCGCGGTCGCCTCCGGGCCGCCCTCCGCGTCCCCGAGGGAGTAGGCCAGCAGGTAGGGCGTGTCGGATCCGTCGGAGGACTCGCCGCTCCAGGGGAGTACGACGAGGGTGCCGAGCTCGGCGACGCGGAAGGGGCGCGTTGCGCTTGAGGTTGAGGTCACCGCGCGACCTTATCGACGGGCGGGAGAGCGGCCCGGCCCGTTCTCACCCGACCGGCGGATACCACTGGGGCCGTCCACACGAACGAGGGACGCCTCTCGACGCCCCTCGCCTGCCCTCCGGGGAAGGTCAGCTCTGCAACGGCAGACCGCCCAGCAGCGGGTTGTGCTGGTTCAGGGCGCCGGCCGCGCCCTTCACCGTGTTGAGCAGTGAGCCCTTGTTCTCGGTGTCGAGGGCGTCCGACTGGTGCTGCAGCGGCATCACGTCGTTCACGTCGAGGGGACCCTTGGTGAGCGTGTCCACGGCGCCGTTGAGGCTGGTGGGCGTGAGGTCGGCGGTGCTGTTGGCGAACGCGGGCGCGGCGGCGCCGACGACGGCCAGGGAACCGGCAACGACAGCGGCAGCCTTCAGGGACTTCATCGTGTTCCTTTCTCGGCAACTCAAGTCACCTCAGGTGATTCTGACGTCGTGTGCAACGATTCCCGGCCGGGGCGGAAACCCCGTGCTGGGAAGACATACGAAATCCCCGCAGGAGCGCGGCCATGCGCCCATGCGCCCATGCGCCCAGGAACGACCAAAGCCGTTGTGCCGACCACGGCGGACGGCGCAACGGCTGTGTGCGAGCGGATTCGCCGGGTCAGCCGACGGTCGCCGTGGGCGTCGGGGGCGTCGGCGTGGGCGGCGTGGACACCGGCAGGTCGGGCGCGGGCAGTCCGTCGTCCTGCAGCGTCGCGGCGACGAGGTTGACCAATCCGGTGACCACGGCGGTGACCGCGGGCAGGACCTGCGTCGCATCGCCGGAGGCGGCGGCCGCGACCAGGCCGTCGACAGCCTTCTGCAGGGCGGCGAGCGCGTCGCCCGTGAGGTCCTTGGCAGAGGGCGCGCGGCCTTTGGCGTCGCCACCGCGCGTCGTGGACGAGAGCGGCGTGGTCGGCGGCGCGGTCGGGACCGCAGCGGTGATCTTGGCGATGGCCGTCTTCACGGCATCGGCGATTTTCTGGGCTTCTTCGGGGGTGAGTCGGCCGTCCTGGAGGGCCTTGCCGAGCAGATCGACGACCGGGGCGAGCACTGACCCGAGATCACCCAGGGCGTTGAGCTGGGCGAGGGCATCGTCCGCGCCGGGGACGGGCGCACGGGACGCCGCGTGGTGACGCTCCCCCGCCGAGTCGGCCGCGATGGCGGCCGGGCCGGCGATGCCGACCAGAAGGGAGGCACAGAGAGCGGTGGACGCGATGCGTCGTGCCGGCAGACCACGCATCGGAGTTCCTTTCGATATGCATGGGATCTTGAGCCCACCGTCGAATCGCCCATCCCTGTCCGCAACCGTTCGATCGCTCACCGCATCCATCCGCCCCTTGAGGAGACGGCATCACCCCTGGTGAGGTGGCTCGTCAAGGGTGCACCGCCGGGATACGGCCCTCGCCCCCCGTTCGGGGGAACGCGAACCGGCCGCCCTTCCGCGGGGAAACCGCGGGAGGACGGCCGACCGAAGGGGTGCGCCGCGACGTCAGCCGTTGGCGCAGGTGTTGCCGAACGACGGGTTCAGGAGGGCAACCACGTCGACGGTGTTGCCGCAGACGTTGACCGGCACGTGGACCGGAACCTGGATGACGTTGCCGGACACCACGCCCGGGGAGTTGGAGGCGGTGCCCTGCGCGCCACTGTCGGCGGCGGCGATGCCGGCGCCTCCGGCAACGGCCGCGGCGGCAACGGTGGTCAGGACCAAGCCCTTGGCGATACGCGACATGGAAAGGTGCTCCTTGGGGTCGACATAAACATCCGGACGGGGATGCCCGGCGCTGTGTCAACGCTTGGCGCTCCCACGAGTTGTGCCCCCAAAGGGGTGATCTCGGTATGAAGCGCCCTTATAGCCAGCAAATCGGATACATCACACCCGTAGGGCGGAACGCTGCGCATCGCGACGAGCGCGTCGCCGCGACCGACGGGTTCAGGGACACCCGTGAACGGCTCGGGCTGCTTTCGGGGCACGCCGGTACGAGGGGTGCGACGGCGGCTGCCGGTCGCGGCGCGGCGCTGAGGCGTGTTGCGTGGCGCGGGTGCCGGGCGGGGGCGTCCGGCACCCGGCACCCGGCGCGCTAGCGACGGGACGTGCTTCGGCCTCGCCGGTACAGGATCGTTCCACCTGCGATCAGCGCGGCACTGGCGGCGGAGGCCGCCAGCATGCCCTCACTGCCGGTGTGGGCCAGGTGGGGCTGCGCTGCGACGGGCTGTCCGTTGTCGGAAGCTCCGGGCGGGGTCGTCGTCCGCGGCACGGTGGTGTCCGGAGGCGTCGTGGGCTGCCCCGTGGTGGGCGGCGTCGTCCCGGTGGCCGGAGGCTTCGTCGGCTGCCCGGTAGTGGGCGGCGTCGTCGGCTGACCCGTGCTGGGAGGCGTCGTCGGCTGCCCGGTAGCGGGAGGCGTCGTCGGCTGACCCGTAGTGGGAGGCGTCGTCGGCTGCCCGGTAGCGGGAGGCGTCGTCGGCTGACCCGTGCTGGGAGGCGTCGTCGGCTGACCCGTAGCGGGAGGCGTCGTCGGCTGACCCGTGCTGGGAGGCGTCGTCGGCTGCCCGGTAGCGGGAGGCGTCGTCGGCTGACCCGTAGTGGGAGGCGTCGTCGGCTG